>NZ_JAGDXD010000043.1 GCF_023256255.1 Caldivirga sp.
CTCCCTAGCCGCCCAACCAGCCACCGCAGCCATGGCTGAGGATACGCCTATAATAGATGATAATATCGGCATTACTGAGTCATAGCCGAAGAGTAATCCAATCACGCCGTAGTTTATGGTATCGGCTATTCTTGAAATAATGGGCACCCCAACCATGTAGGTGAAGATTATCAGTAGGACCGCTATGAAGGCAACTATGCCGAAGCCTATCATTGCGTAGTAGAATACGCTAACCATGGGGGCTAGGGGTTCAAGGGCTTCCACTGCGGCTTCACAATTCTGGGCCAGGGTTACGTTGGCCATGGGACCTAGGTAGCTTAACATGGATGGGTCAAGCCTTGCGTAAAGTTGACCAAAGGTCGCGTTACCTAGGCTTAAGCATTCAGCCAGGTAATACTTGAAGCCCGGTATTGCGTGGAATGGTTTCTATCATTGAGCACCTTATTAAGCACTGTGACTTATCCAGGGGCTCCATTACAGGGTCAAGGTCTGCTAACTTAACTAAGCCTAACTGCCCAATAGTATTTCCATAAGTTAGCTTAAATGAATACAAGCCCTTAAACTATTCCTTAAGGAATCTCTTACACTTAATTCGAGGTCTTTAACATACTCTTCAGTTTCCTTACTAAATTAACCACGGCCTCCCTATGTAATTGAAACTCTTCCCTCGACATGAAGTTATGGTAGAAGTTCGCATGTAGGCCCTCGGCTAGTCGAAAACCAATGACAAGCTCCTTATCGTTACTCTCACTATAGAGTTTATCAGTAATCACGGAGTAGTCCCTATGGCTATAGTGTGGAAGGCCCCTCTCCTCACCAATAGCGTTAAGCAATGCAGTAACGGCACCCCAATATTTTTCATTAGCCTGCATTAAGTCACCCTTATCGAAGAGTTCCTCAGCCTCATTAAGGTACTTCTCGTGAAGCTTCAAGTAAACGTTAATCCTATCCCTTGGGTCAAGTTTTTGAGCTAATAAGTCAGCTAAAATAGTTCAATATCAACACCTCTCTTCTCAGTTTCCTCATTGATTAACCTAAGCAACTCCTCCACGAGCATGAACCATGATTATCCTAATAAGCGTTTCTAGCTTAATTAAAGTTGCCATAGGTGCGATTTTAACTAGCCTCCTCCCTTTATAGGGTATTTATGGGGTATTGATTCACTTAGGAGCTACGCTGACTGGTTACAGATTATCCTACTTGCCCTTATTGTCTTACTTGTTATAGTAATTCACCTTCATGCATTTAAGATCGTTTCATCAAAGGTGATGGGTCTTGTACTTGGTGCCTTAACCTCAGTCATTAGCCATCATCAAGCCTCGAGACAACCAGATACTACTCATCTACGAGTACTCTTAAGTTGAGTGGCCTTGATGTTTCTTCATCATCAAGTCCAAGGAAAAGGCAGGGTTGTAGTCTTTAAGAACTTGCTTTCCACTTTCAGGGGAGGGTCTATCCTATCAACAACAAGGCCGAGGACGTGGAGGGGATTAAGGCCTACAAGTCGGTCAAGGGCGTCCCAGAGCCAGTCGATCTGACTGTAATAACCGTTCCAAGGGATTACGTCTATCAAGTCCTCGAGAAGGCAGGAGGGAAGGGGGTCAAGGTGGTAATAGTGATCACCACTGACTTCAGGAAGATCGAGGATGAGAAGCTTGAATAGGTGATAGTCTCCATAGCGAGGAAGCGCAGTATGAGGCTCTTGGGTCCTAACACGTTTGGGTGATCACCTTCTCGTTCAATTCCACCCTTGCATTCACTGAAGTAAATAAGGTGAACATAGTATTGGTCGTCTAGAGCAGCGGTTTAGGGGTCCACACTCTTTGTCCATGCTTGGGCACTCCACTGCTGGGCTTAGCATATTAAAGCTTATTCATGCATGTACATGTTATTCTTTAAGGAATTAGGGCAAGTATTAATTATTTGGGTATTATGTATTGTGTTTGAGATCAAGGGGCAATACTTATCTATTTTATTTTCTCCTTAGTAGTTAAGATGCATTAATTAGAACTCCAGCATCCTTAAGCAGCTTAGTAATATATTTTAATGTACCAGCTTCCTCAGATAACCTAAGTAATAGTGGTGTATTGATATGGGTTAAGTTAACTCTATTAATTAATCCCCAGTACTCAATACCGTTAAGCGGCAATGATGAGATAAAATCTTCTAGGCTTACATGCGGTAAGCCACTAATGTAGATTGCCCTGTTGGAGAAGCCCACTACCCCAACTTTAAAGATTCTTAAGTTCCCCGGTACCTTACTAGTATCATTTACGTAGATGGCAATGTCGTCAGTGTCACCAATACCCATTGTCCTTCTGAACATTGATAATGGGCCACAAGCCACCTCAACCCTGTTCCTCAATTCCCAATAGGCGTCTTCACAGTTCAGTTTAATCACCAATTAGGGCATCATCTTGTAGCCGAATTTCCTAACTAATTCCTTACGCTCCTTAGCATCCTCAGGGCCTTCAACACCTAGGGGTGAGTAACCATCTACAACACCAATCACACCTCTACGTTCAGGGGCAATCTCAGCAACTATTATGGAAAGGGGATTACCTGTAGCTGCCAGTACCCTGGTAACCTCCTTAACGTTCTTTATGGCATTAAGGACATTTATTGGGTAGGCATTCCTTATGAATATCACGAACACATGACCAGCAGCTATCCTTGAGCATAAATCTACCGCTGCTTTCCTCAACTCCTCATCATTCCCCTCATGCCTAATAAGCCTCTTACCACTGGCTTCACAGAAGGCTAAACCAAACCTAATGCCCGGTACAGAGGATACTAGGGCCTCGTAAAGATCCTCCACAGTCATTATGAAGTGAGAGTACCCTATTATAATGTTTGAATCGGATGGGTACTTAACATCTATTACATCAAACTTAATACTCATACTACTCCTCACTGAGTTAAGGAGATTTAAGCATTAGCGCTCATGTTCAGTATTTTACATTATCTAGTGTGCGTAAACGCATCGTCTACATAGTGAAATTAATTATACAGCATTTTTAAGGAAGTATAAGATATGCGTTGACTCTGAGGAAACGTGGTTTTACGTCGCTTTTCCGGAGCTCCTCACTGGGGTGGTATTATGTTTTTAGGTTCGCTTGTCAGCCTTTGGTAGAGCATGGTTCATAGCCCACTAGTTTCACTAAGCCTTAACACCTAAGGCATCACGACTAAACGGTTTAATAAACCCTGCCATAAAAGGTGAGGCTTCTCAACCTCTTTGTGAGTAATTGTTGTATTATTGGAGAGGTGATTAATGGTTACTTTAACTCCATTAGTGTATCCTTGATTACCCTGGCTGCGTATAAGGCATCATCTTCGGTGAAGTAAGGTGAAATAAGAATGCCAATCACCCTCTTGGTGGCTTCCTCAGTATTGGGTAATGGTTCATAGTTTATTTTCTTGCCGTAGAATGGGCATGACCATGGGCAACCCTTACCATGACCAACCTTATTAGTGAATAACGGTGTCCTATAGAGTGGGATAGGGTAGGCTACTGTTACTGCCTCAATACCCTTAGCCTTAAGTTCCTCAACAACCTTATCCCGAGGCGCCTTAACCTTATCAGTGAGGAGCATTTGGTATATATGCCAGGCATGCCTAACATACGACTTAGGCCTAGGTAATATCAGTAGGTTATTATCCAGGCTGTTTAACTCCTCCGTGAGGGCATTGGCAAAAGTCTCCTTTCTTTTAATTATTTCCTCAATCCTAAGGAGTTGAGAGTAGGCTAATGCAGCCTGCAGCTCACCCATCCTGTAATTATAACCCAGCTCCTCATAGTAGTACTTACCGGTTTCCCCATGACTCCTAAGCAGCTTAGCCCTATTGGCCAATTCACTGGAGTTAGTGGATACCGCACCACCCTCACTGCTGGTTATGGTTTTAGTAGGGTAAAAACTGAATGTACCTAAGTCCCCTAAGGCACCAGCCTTAACACCCCTATATACTGCACCTAGGGCTTGGGCAGTATCCTCAATTAGGTATACGTTATGCTCCTTAGCTACCTTAATTAAGTCATCCATTTCAGCCGGCATACCAGCCATGTGAACCACTATTATTGCCTTAGTCCTATCGCTAATCTTAGACTCAACACTGCTTGAGTCAAGGCCAAGGGTTTCAAGGGAAATATCAGCAAACACTGGCACTGCATTAGAGTGCAATACAGCCGATGCAGTGGCTAGGAAGGTGAAGGCTGGAACAATAACCTCATCCCCTGGCCCAACTCCAATAGCCTTTAATGCTAAGTGAAGTGCCGTTGTTCCACTTGAAACCGCTAATGCATGTTTAATATTCAAGTACTTGGCTAGTTCATCCTCAAGTAGCTTACCATACTTACCATATGGCGAAACTAAATTACCACTCATTAAGGCATCCACCACAGCCTTAGCGTCGTCCTCCGTTATCCAGGGCTTGAACCTAAGAACCCTCTTAACCTCATGCATGCGCTCTTATTTAGTATGGGTTTTTAAGTTAATAATGATTTAAGCTAAGTTCATGGGTTCATTAGAAAAATAATTATTAAGTCTAGGCTTTAAACCTACGTTATGGCGATGTTAAGCCTATTGAAGAGGTGGCTACCACTAGCCATAGTGCTGGTGGTTTTCACGCTTTACCTAGTGGCTATTCAACCCCACTTAAACTCCTATACAAGTGACGAGATTTGGTATGTTTCCGCCGCCAGGAACTTCATAAATGAGGTTGGTTTAGGCAAGTACCTGATCAAGTATGGGGTGACCCTAGCCCCATCACCACCATGCAATGTGAGCGGTGCCTCACCGGTAATATACTATAAGGATTACCTCATGGCCTGGTACAGTAACGTTACCTACACTCAATTGAGAAATGTATTGGATAATTCAACCTGCATAGTTAGGTTTGGTTACTACTACCCCGATAAGCAAAGTATCGTAACCTACCTTAACCTTGAACACCCATGGTTAGGTAAACTCTTCATGGTGCTTTCAATGCTCCTGCTAGGCGATAAGCCAGTTAGCTGGAGGGTGCCATCAATGATCCTATCAGCCTTAATGCTCATACTAGTCTACTACATAGCCTTAAGAATAAGTGGTAACATTGCCTACGCTTCCTTGGCATCAGTGGCATTACTAATGGACGCAACGTTTAGGGATATGGGTATAATAGCCCTTCTCGACGTCTACGTAGGCTTCTTCACGTTATTAACAGTATACATGTACTTCACTAAGAGGTATACTGCCTCAGCCATAACCAGTGGCCTAGCAGTGGCAAGTAAGTACCCAGGCGCCTTCACGGTCTTCGCTGGGGCTTACTTGGAGACTTATAGGAGGAACGGCATCTGGGGGTTAATTTACATTGCATTAGCCTTCATAGTATTCATAATACCCCAATTACCCCTAGTTTACCTAGTTGGGGGTCTTCACAATTACGTATCAGACGTATTCTTCTATTTAAAGTGGTTTACTGAGCCAAGGCCCCCTGGTCCAGTGGCCTCTAATCCCCTCGACTGGCTAATAGGCATTGATTCCTTCGTTAACAATGTGACCCCACCATTATATGCAATGGGGCTGCCGGGCGCATACCTAGTTGCAGTGGCCTACTCATTAGCCTTAATTGAACCCCACTTGAGGAGTAGGTTATTTAGTAAACTAAGTATAAATGAATTATCAATACCCGTCATGCTCTTAACCATTTGGTTGGGTTACTGGCTAGTGTTCATACTTGGCGACACTACACTCTACAGTTACTACACAATGCAGTTTGCAGCCCTAGTACCCCTAGTCCTGGTGCTGGCCATGAGTAGGGCCAAGCCTAAGGCTAAGGTTTGGGTAATAATGGCTGCGTTAGCGGGAATTGCGTACGGTATTTCAGTGCAGTGGAGGATGCTTTACTCATTAATAACGGCAATAGCCTAGTTAAGCCTTACTTTAAATTAAGTCAAGGAAGTTCTTAATTATCCTAGCACCAAACTGAGTGCCAACGCTCTCAGGGTGGAATTGAACACCAATTACTGGGTGCTCAACGTGTTGAACACTCATGATTTCCCCATCATCCTTAGACACTGCGGTTACTATTAGGGAGTCTGATGGTTTATCAATAACTAGGCTATGGTACCTCATTCCCTCAAACTCATCAGGTAGGCCACTGTATATTGGTGATGAGGCAACCCTCCTAATTATGCTAGTTTTACCATGCTTAATAACCCTAGCTCTCCTTATTGTTGAACCGAAGACGTACCCTATCAACTGATGGCCTAGGCATATGCCTAATATTGGTACTTTACCGGTGAAGTACCTAATAATATTACCTGAAATCCCAACGTCCCTTGGGTTCATTGGATTACCAGGTCCTGGTGATATTATTATCCTATCAGGCTTAATCCTCTCAATAACCTTAACCGTGACTTCATCATTCCTGAAGACCAATGGCCTACTGCCTAATTCCCCAACGTACTGAGCTATGTTGTATACGAAGGAGTCGTAGTTATCTATTATTACGGTTAAGTCACCCATGATGACCACCCATAGCAGTCTTCAAACTACCCAACTTATGCTCAGTCTCCATAAGTTCAAGCTCTGGTTGGGAATCATAAACTATACCTGCCCCAGCCTGAATCCTAATAGTACCGCCAGTGGCGAATAGGCTCCTTATTATTATTGCGAATTCACCCCCACCTCCATGCATAATGCCTAATGCGCCAGCGTATGGTCCCCTTGGGGAATTCTCATACTTAGCTATAAGTTCCATTGCCCTTGGCTTGGGTGCACCACTAACCGTGCCTGCCGGGAATGTGGCCACTAACGCGTCGACTACATCATTCCCCTTAGCCAACGTGCCCTCAACCCTAGACACTAAATGCTGCACGCTCTGGTACTTCTCAATAGCGTATAGTTCCTTAACCTTAACACTCCCGTAAACGCAGACTTTACCTATATCGTTCCTGGCTAAGTCAACAAGCATTATGTGCTCAGCCCTATCCTTAATGCTTGACAGTAACTCCTCCTCAAGTCTAATGTCATCCCACGAGTCCCTCCCCCTAGGCCTGGTTCCAGCTATTGGGTGTGTTTCAACCCTAAGGCCATCAACCTTAACGAGTAGTTCAGGGCTTGTACCTATTATGTGCCTATTACCCATCTTCATGAAGTACATGTATGGGGATGGGTTAAGGTCAGCCAACCTCCCGTAGAGGGTCATTAAGTCTCCAGTGAACCCATACTCCTCATACCTTGATAGAACAACTTGAAACACTTCACCATTCTTAATATCCTCCAACGCCTCTGAAACCCACTTCATATACTCAACGGGGTCCGTAGCACCCATTAAGCTTGTTACGTTAAATTCACCCCCATCACTAGGCTTGCCCCTAGGTAACTCACCCTTAACGTAGGCTCTCCCTAGGAAGTAGTCGTAAATAACCACGTTCATAGGTATCGTGAACTCTGCCTGAGGCCAGTCACTAGTCTTAATTACATTAGCCAAGTGGGGTTCTATTGATGCTACTGCTTCATAGGACAAGTAACCCACGGCTATGTTACCGTCCTCAAACCTGCCGAGCTTCCGGTGAAGCGCCTTAAGTTCATCGTACAAGTCACCGTTAATGTTGATTAAATCATTAGCACCCCAAGCCACTATGGTGAACCTAGCCCGCTCAGGGAAGCCTGGGCCACTTTCAAGTAGGGTGACGTAGTCTTCCCCATTCTCAATAAGCATCCTAGCAAGTTCCCTAGGCCTAGGTAATTCCTCAAGGGGTACCTTCACCCTTAATCACCTTAGCGACCCTTGTCACTTGCTCCCAATCCTTAATACCGGGGCTTGATTCAACACCTGAATTCACATCAACTAGGTATGGGTTATACTTGATAATGAACTTAATATTGCCTGGTCCAATACCCCCAGCAACCCCAACTTTACCTAAACCCGCAACCTTCTCAACAATGCTTAAGGGTATCTTTAAGCCGTATTCAAATACCCTATACCCCATCTTTGGGGCATCGATAAGAATGTACTCTATCCCCTTAATCCCAGAGTACTCGTGAATAGCCTTAACCATTGAGGAATAGTCAGTGTACTCTATGACTGGTGCAAGATTAACGCCACCTTCATAACCTTTAACTACACCATGGTACTGAAGAACCGGGAAATCAAACCTAGTTGCTAATTCTAGGGCATTACTTAACTCAAGCCCCCTAACCACAGCCACTGGCTTAGCCCTGGAGAGCACTGATGCCATATCCTTAGCTTCATGGGGATTCAGTAGCCTCGGTGTTTTAACATCTGAGTGTATTATGAAGCCTGCGTAGTCGGCGTACTTATCAATGAACTCCACGTCAATCCTCCTCGTTAACCCACATACCTTAAGCAGCGTCACGTTTACTCACTGCTGCAACATCATTAATGTAACTCCAGAAGTCACTTGAATTACCGGTAATCTGCCTAACAGCCTCAACACCATCCCTAGGATCCTTAACCCTACCTGCCACGTAAAGCGCCATAGCTGTGTTAACTGCTATGAAGTCTAAGGCAGCCCTATCAACCCCCATTAATCCCCTCTTCACCTTCTCCACACTCTCCACTGGGCTTGATACAACCACATCCCTCAGTTCATGAACCCCAAGGCCTAGGTCCCTGGGTTCAATAGTGTACTTATCCATTGAATCACCCTTAATCTCGTAGACTATTGTTTTACCGAAGACTGAGGCTTCATCAATACCTGGTTCACCATGGACTAGGATTAGGTGATCGTAACCCAGTAGGACCGCTGCCTTAGCAATAATGTCCATTACCCTAGGTTCAGCAACACCAAGCACCTGCCTCCTCACTAGGCCTGGGTTAGCTAAGGGCCCTATCAGGTTGAATATTGTCCTTATGCCAAGTTTCTTCCTAATGGGCATTACATTCCTCATGGCTGGATGATACATTGGGGCGAAGGCAAATGAGAACCTGTACTTATTCAACATGAGCAATGCAGTTTCAGGTTTCACACTTATGTTAAAGCCAAGTGCCTCCAGGAAGTCCGCACTACCTGAGGATGATGAAACACTCCTATTCCCATGCTTAAGAACCCTAGCGCCTAAGTAGGCTGCTAGTAATGCTGAAATAGTGGACACATTCATGGTTCTTAACCCATCACCCCCTGTCCCAGCTGTGTCTATTACGTATGGGTCATTGACCGGTATCCTTAGGCAGGTTTCCCTAAGTGCCTTAGCGAAGCCAGCAACCTCAAAGGCACCCTCCCCCCTTACCCTAAGCCCCATGAGTAGGGCAGCAGTCTCAACTTCACTTGCCTCCATTTTAAGTATGGCTAAGGCAGCGCTGTATGCCTCCTCAAGGCTTAACTCAAGCCCCCTAGCTATCTTCTCTAGGAATGGCCTCATTGCACACTCACCCTCTCGTAGGCGTCTGGGTCCAGTAACCCATGCCCAGATAGGTTGAACAGTATTACACTACCCCTAGGCATTCTCTTAGCCTCATCAATAACAGCCCTTATTGCATGTGATGACTCAGGAGCTGGTATAATGCCCTCACTCCGTGCGAATAGGACTCCAGCCTCAAGGGCCTCCTCCTGGGCATATGCCCTAGTTTCAACAATGCCTTCCCTAACAAGTAGTGATAGGCTTGGGGCTGCTCCATGGTACCTTAACCCGGCGGCGTGGCTTGGTGGTGGTACGTAATTGTGCCCAAGGGTCAGCATCCTAATCATGGGTAGTAATCCCCCTGAGTCTGGGAAGTCATACTCATACTTACCTTGAGTTAGCTTTGGGGCTGCCTTGGATTCAACTGCAAGAAACCTAGTCTTGTCGAAGCCTTCACCCCTCAGTTTAGCGCCTATGAATGGGTATGTTAAGCCGGCGAAGTTACTTCCACCACCAACGCAGCCAACCACTAGGTCAGGTTCCTCCGGTATTTGGCTGAGGGCCTCTTGCCCAATAACGGTCTGGTGCATTAGGACAAACTCAAGGACGCTACCTGGAATGTACCTCCGTCCCTCACCTTGAAGTACATAATCTATTGCCTCACTTATTGCTAAACCTAAGCTACCTGGGTGATTTGGATTAGCCTTAACCGCATCAATACCGTACTTAGTGACCTCACTGGGGCTTGGGTAAACAGTGGCACCGTAGGTTCTCATGAACATGACCCTCTGTTTCTTACTCAAGTAGGAGCTCCTAGTCATGAAGACTACAGCCTTAATCCCAATTAACGCGGCGGCTATGGATACCGCTAAGCCCCATTGCCCAGCCCCAGTCTCAGTGGCGACTTCCTTGGCGCCATCCTTAAGGGCATAGTAAACCTGTGGTACGGCAGTGTTAAGCTTATGTGAACCACCTGGTAATGCACCCTCAAACTTATAATACACCTTAACGCCATTGCCTATTAACCTTTCCAACCCCCTAGCCCTCCTTAGTGGTGTGGGTCTACCAAGCCTCATGTATATTTCCTTAACCTCATCAGGAATAGGTACGTACATTAATGATGTGAACTCTTGGTGAAGAAGCTCACTTGGCATTATCCTATTAAGTAGCGCTATCCTGGATTCCCCCTCATATGGATCCATTGGTGGTGGAAGTGGTTTAGGTAGGTCAACTGCAATATTATACCAGTAGGCTGGGACATTAGTCATGGTAAACCACCCCTAAGACCCTTAAGGAAGTTTAAGGCATCATTAAGATCATTAATTCTTTGAATGAACGCTGAACCAACAACAACACCATCAGCCCCAGCCTTAACTAATGACCTAACCATGTCAGGATTATTAACTGCGAAGCCAACAACTAGGAAGGTGTCGCCTAAAATACCCCTAATAGTCACCACGTTCTGCTCAATGTAAATAGGTAACTTAATGCCGGTGGCAGCGTATAGGCCTAGGTATATGAATAATGGTTCCTGTTCACTCAGTCTCCTAATTAACCTATAGGGGGTTTTACTTGATATGAAGAAGCTGGGTGTTAATCCACTGCTCCTCATTACTTCAATATATTTATCTATTAATTCAGGGTAGTCGAATATTAGGTCAGGGAATAGCACTGTTACTGCTCCAACATCACTAGCAACTTTAGCCACATCATTAAGTGAATTATAGTAGTCACTAATGTAACCCATTAGCACTGGTACCTTACTGTACTTACTGTAATCATCAACAACCTTAATGGCCTCAAGCCCCATTAGTTCAGCGCCTTGATGAGCCATCCTAATAACTGGCCCATCATACTTAGGGTCACGGGTTGGTATACCAATCTCCAGGAAGTCCACCAGGCCCTTTATCTTATCAAGGACTTCTATGAAGCGTCTACTGCTTGGGTATGTTGCAGTTAAATATAGGCCCAAGGCGGGCCTACTTATACCCATTGGAGCTTACCGTCCCTCATAGGTGTAGTTCAGTTAACTATTTTTAAGCATTACTGCGCTATAAACGCTAAAGTGAACATTATTGGACATGAAATGTTTTAAAAACTAAGGCCCAGTAGCTGACTTATGCAGTATGTTAAGCTTGGTTGGTCTGGGGTTAAGGTTTCGCAACTATGCTTAGGCACCTGGTACCTGCCTAGGCTTAATGAGAGGGATGAGTACGGTGTTCATAAGGTTGATGTTAATACAACCATTAAAATCATGAGGAGGGCTTATGATGAGGGAATCAACTGCATCGACACGGCTAACAGGTACCATGGGGCAATGGCGCCCGTCGACCTTAACCACGTGGGCAACTCGGAGAAAGTCGTTGGTGAATTCCTGAAGACTGTGGACAGGGAGTCCATTGTATTAGCCACTAAGGTTAGGGGACAGATGGCTCCTTGGCCTAATGGTGAGGGGTTGTCTAGGAAGCACATTAGGTGGCAGATTAAGGAATCATTAAGGAGACTTGGCTTAGAGTACGTTGACCTATATCAAATACATGCCCCCGATCCTGATACTCCTAAGATTGAGACTCTTAGGACTCTTAACTACCTTGTTGAGGATGGTTTAGTCAACTACATTGGTGAAAGCAATCACCCAGCCCACGACATAGTAGAATTCATGGAACTAGCCGATAAGCATAACCTAGAGCCATTCACAACAATGCAGGAGGTTTACAATGTCCTCAGTAGGGATATTGAGAGAGACAAGATACCTGTAGCCAAGAGGTACGGCATGGCAATACTAGCCTACTCACCCCTAGCCCAAGGAGTATTAACAGGCAAGTACGTTGACTTCAACACTAAGAAGTGGACCACACCCAGTGATTCAAGGGCAGCAATATCAAGTGGCCTACAAGGGTACTTCAATGATAGGAACCTTAAGATTCTCCTTGAGCTTAATGAAATAGCTAAGTCCAAGGGAGCTACCTTAAGTCAAGTCTCATTGGCATGGTTAATAAGCATGCAGGAGAGGTTCGGAGTCAATATAATACCCATCATAGGGGTAAGCAGAATGGAGCACCTTGAGGACAATTTAGGGGCATTAAACGTGAAGCTAAGCCAAGACGATTTAAAGAGAATTGATGAGGTCTTAAAGACTCAGTAGCTAAATAATTCACTACGGTCTAAGTTAATCATTATTCATGATTAATAGTTGAGATTAAAGGCCATGAATCTACTTTATCAATTTAATTCACACATAATGATTAATCAAGCAATGAAGTAAATTAATGCACGTTAGAATCACTAAGTGGATTTTCGCAGAAATGTTCACGGAGTCAATTTAACCTTATAATGCTCATTAATGGAACCTTATTCGTATAATCCGCTACGTTAAGATCTGGTTAAGAACCATAGATTAAGGTAATTACGATGTAATGCTTTTATAGGAATTAAATAGAGTTCATTAATATATGTGGCTTGCAGTTCTTTCATCAAATGAATTAAGGAAGGGTAAACCCCTTGGTGTTAGAAGGCTTGGCCTTGACTTAGTGTTTTGGCGAGATGAGTCAGGTAAAGTTAATGCACTACTTGATAATTGCCCACATAGGCATGCCAAGTTATCTCTAGGTAAAGTGATTGACGGTAACATTCAGTGTCCATACCATGGATTTGAATTCAATGGTTCAGGGAATGTTGTCAAGATCCCTGCCCTAGGTAGTGCATCGGAAATGCCTAAGTACTTAAAGGCTTTTCCTATTCCAGTGCATGAGGATTATGGCATCATTTGGATTTGGTATGGTGACGGTAATCCAAGTGATTCACCAAGGTTCTTTAACGATATGAGGGGATTAACCGTGTACTCTGAGATAAGTGAGGTGTGGGGTGTATCTTTACCTAGGGCTGTTGAGAATCAGCTGGATGTTTTTCACTTGCCTTTCGTTCATTATAATACGATAGGTAGGGGAGGTAGGACGCTTGTGAATGGGCCATTAGTTAAAATTATCGATGAATACTCCTTCATTGTTTACCCATTTAATGAAGTAGATAGGGGTCAAAGACCCTTAAGGAGTAGTCAAATAGATGCAAGCTTGTTAAGGAATTACTTATGGTTCATTTACCCAAACCTTTGGGAGAACTACGTATCAGAGGGCATGAGAATAGTGGCATTCTTCGCACCTATTAATGCAACCAACACTAAAATATATGTACGCCTATACATGGATGTTACTGGGATTAAGATGATTGATAAGATACTAACTAAGTTACTAATGCCCTTCAACGCATATGTACTTCATCAAGACCGTAGGGTAGTGCTTACTCAGGATAATGATGTGAAACGTGATAAATTGATTCATGCAGATTACCCGATAGCACTATATAGGAGGATGCTCTTCAAGGATGTGGAGTTAAATAAGTTACTAAGCGCTTCGCGTTAACTAGGTTACTTGCTAATTAATCTAACTAACTAGGGAGGTAATCCTCTTAATTAACCTAGAGTACACCTTCTCTGGTGGTAATTCACTGCTTGGTATTAGGGGCGCTAGCCTACCCATGACGGCATCAATGCTTATGTTTAACCCGTAGTTTGACTTGAAGTACCTTAGTATTATGTTGAGATCCCTCATGAGGATAGTCTTGGATCCCTTAACATTAGCGTACATCCATTGTGGCCAATCTATTATCGTTATCTTCTCGCTACTTGGGTTAACTAGTATATTGTACTCGTTTAAGTCACCGTGGATTACGTTTATCCTTAGGAGATCCTCGATTGCTGAAATAATCTGCTCAAGAACGCTCTCTGGGTTACTTAACCTAATCTTAAACAGTTCAATGCCATTAATGTACTCCATAGCCACCAAGTGTCTCGTAATAGCCCTGGGTTTTGGTACAGGTACCTTAGCCCTATAGGCCTCAGTAAGGGCCATGTACTCCATGTGGGCTGATATCTTGGCTTCATAAAGCCAAGTAATGTGCCTCCTCTCCCCAATCCAAACCCTATACTTTCTAGTATTCCTAAAGCTAACCCTACCAATCCTGTGAAACTTCAACGCATACTTATCTCCACTTGATGACTCAGCGGCATAAACGTCTGATTCCTTACCAACCCCAAGAGGCGTAGGGGCTATAGCATCTATGACGCCTCTCTTAACCATAGTGTGGATTGACAATATGTCGTATGCCGGGAAAGTTAACCTAACATTATCAGGACCCCTCCTAACCAGTAGTTTAAGCTTATTCATCTTGGAAATGGACTTATTAATAACCTCCTCACTTAAGTTCATGTATTTGACAATCCTCCTAACCGGGACATATTCATAATTCCTGTGAAGAACCTCAATTACCCTAAGAACCCTTAAATCAAGTTTACTTAATTCATTATAGGACGCTACTACATTACTTATGCTCATGCACTTCACTCATTAATCTCCAAACCTCATCATCAATGTGGTGAATATTCTTAAGCACCTTCCCCCTACTCATGTTAAGAACCTCATCACTATTGTATAAACTAACCGTAACAGCTATGATCCTTCCCCCAGGACTCTTAACTAAGACCACGTCACCGGTCTTAAAAGACCCAATTAATTCCCTTATTCCAGGTCTCATTACATCAGCCCCAGTGGCTATTGGCTTAACCGCCCCTTCATCAACTTGAACCACTGGGTAATGCTTCACTAATGATGGGTACTTATTGGCTGCAAGCAGTGTTGGGTACATTAAGCTAACATTGGAGTTATTTACATTAACCATTGCCTTAACCAGCGCAGCATCATTCATAATCCTATATATTTCCAATACGTCACTAACCTTGATGACTTCAGCCTCATCAATGGTTCCATAAACCTCGCTTAACCATGGAACTTCATTAATGAGCTTCTTAATATCCTTCTTACTGAGCATGTGCCTATTAATAACCATAAACCCCCCTCTAAACACATATTGAGTCAGTGAAGCGTTTAGCAATATCCCTAGCCTCCTCCAGACTATTAGTCACCTCAACGCATGCCTGCTCTTCATCAACCATGTAAACAAGGTACTTATCCCTAAGCCTAAATACCTTAGCCTGGGCGAAGCAGTTCTCCTCAATCATTGTCCTGTAGGTTTCAATTGGTTCATTGTACTCAGCATTAGCCTCCTTAAGTAATTCCTCAACCCTAGCCTTACCGCACTCCACACTGCAATAGGGTTGAGCAGGCTTTTAAACCATACACCTGAACTGTATGGTTAATGGTTTGAGCAGTACTAAACGGGAACCAGTAGGTAAAGTAGTATGACTATTATTGGCACAGCTAACCCAATCATTATAGTTACTGTTGGCGGTATCTTAACCTTCTCAATCTCCTTAACATCCCTAAACATAAGTAAGCCCGCGCTCATTAAGGGTTGCATACCAGTATTCCTCCTCCTACGCCTAGTTGACATTAAACTCAGTTACTTAAACTGGTTTATTTAACTTTCCGTTTGCTCCTGTATCCTCATTTTAACTTCCATTGACTATGCTTCACTGGTACATGGATTCACTAGTAGTTGCCGAGCTTAATGGCATGAGGCTCCACTAATCTAATAGGCCTAGGTGAGGCGTTCACTACCCAGGTGGGTTCTAAGCGGAGGATGTTCTTCAAAGCTTATGAAGCACCTTGAGGAAACTAAGAAAATACCCTAATACTTCATTATGCCAAGGCGTGAGCGTTTAAATTCTCTAGCACATAAGGCAAAGTATGAGTGCTTTTCCTGAACCGCCGCGGGATGTGTATGATATGATTAGGAATGGTGTAGCCATAGTTGCTCACCCACTTGCCTTAACTAGGGATAGGAGGATTGATGAATCTAGGCAGAGAGCCTTAACAATATACTACCTAGTTTCAGGGGCTGGGGGAGTGGCGATTGGTGTCCACACTACTCAGTTTAAGGTTCATGAGAATGGTATGTATGAACCCCTACTTAAGATTACTGCTGAGACTATTGATCAATGCAGTGGGAGGGTTGGTAAGGTTGTTAAGGTGGCTGGCATTGTTGGTAATACACAGCAGGCAGTTAAGGAGGCTAGGTTAGCCTATGGGCTTGGTTACCATGCTGGGTTAGTTAGCCTACATAGCCTAGCTGGGGAGCCTCAGGATAGGATTATTGAACATGTGAAGGCCGTAGCCAGGGAGATACCGGTCTTCGGTTTCTACCTTCAACCAGCAGTGGGTGGTGTTAGGCTTAGTTACGGCTTCTGGAGGAGACTTATTGAGGAGGTTGAGAACATGGTTGCCATTAAGGTCGCTCCCTTCAACCGGTACGCTACCATTGATGTTGCAAGGGCTGTGGCTGATGCTGGTAAGGTTGGGGAGGTTGCCTTATACACGGGTAATGATGATAATATAATTATTGACCTATTAACCAAGTTCAAGTTCACTGATAGGCGTGGAGGCATTAATGAGGTTAAGGTAGTGGGTGGGTTACTTGGCCACTGGTCCTTCTGGACTAAGAGATCCATGGAGATATTTAGGCTTGTTAAGTCAGTGGCTGAATCAGAGCATATACCTAAGGAATTACTAACCCTAAGCGCCCAAATTACTGATGTTAATGGTGCAGTGTTTGATGCTGCCAATGACTTCAAGGGAGTGATACCAGGTATTAATGAGGTTCTCAGGAGGAGTCGCCTACTTACTGGTAGGTGGACGCTTAACCAGGATGAGGACTTGTCCCCAGGGCAACTTGAGGAAATCAACAGGGTTTACTCATCTTACCCGCACCTTAGGGATGATGACTTCACTGTGAAGCACGTTGATGAGTGGATTAGGGGTGAGTGCACTGGGTGGGGTGAATTAAGGGAGTTAAGCTTAAGTGATGTTAAGCTAATGTTAAGTGGTGCTTATGGTCGTTGAAGCCTCGTATAGTAAAGTAAGCATAACACCACCCATTGGGCTTAGGCTAGGGGGATATGCCCATAGGGTTGGTAAGCCATCAAGTAAGGTTCACGATGACTTATACGCTAGGTTATTAATGATATCAAGTAGTGATGTGGAAATCATTCTGATTCAACTTGATCTACTTGGATTATACAGTAATGATGCTTCATTAATTAGGAGGAGTGTAAGTAAGGTGACCGGGGTTAAGGAGGATAAGGTTATTGTCTTCTCAACACATACCCACTCAGCACCTGAAACAATAATACCAATGTGGCCTAACACCCTACCCTATAGTGAAAGGGAGAAGGCTGAGTACAATAACTGGTTCACCAGTGTTGTGGATAAGTTAACTGACGTGGCGCGTAAGCTTAACAGTACGGAGAAGGCTGAGTTAAGGATAGGTTTAGGAAGGACTGAGGAATTATGCTTCAATAGGTCATTTAAGGGCGGTTTAGTGAGTAGTGAATTACCAATACTAATGGTTAATTTAGGTAAAGGCAGAGTGGCCCTAGTTAATTACGCATGCCACCCAGTCTGCAACACTGACCTAGGCTTCTCAGCCGATTACCCTGGTGTAATGTATGAGTCACTCCTCAGTAATGGCATTGAATCAATGTTCTTAACTGGAGCAACAGGCGATATTGATCCACTTAGGAAGGGGAGGGGCTACATGAGTTACCTGGGGTATTCATTATCATCATCAGTGATTGAAGCCGTACGTTCCCTTAAGCCAACTGCTCCACTTATTGGCGTTCAGGAAGTTAAAGTTACCCTACCCCTCAGGACTATTAGCCATGAGGAGGCTAAGTCAAGGTATGAGGAGGCTTTTAGAAGAGTTATGACTAAGGGTGGGTTACCTAGTGAACCGACTGAGTCAATATGGGCTGATGAGGATTACTTAACCTTAATGTACAGTGATGAGGAGTATGAAGTATCTAAGGACAATAGTAGATTCACAGAGACTGAAGTTAACTTAGTGAGGATTGGGGACCTGCTAATCGCCACCATACCTGGTGAGCCATTCATTGAGTCCGCAATGGCAATAAGTAATGTAGCAAGGAACATGGGGTTTAAGGTAATTATGGTGGCTGGTTACGTGAATGACTACGTAGGTTATATACCAATTAAGGCAGCGTTCATTAAGAGGACGTATGAGGCTAAGTTAGCTAGGTGGAGTAGGGTTACTGATGAGGCTGAGGGGCTCATTATTAAGGCTGTGGAGTCTAATTTACAGAAGATTAAGTAACTAAAGTTAACTTAACTTGTAACGTTGAGGCTTACGGGTCTTTAACCATGTATAGCGCAAGCTAGGTTAATGCCTAGCTTAGCCTCCTCCACCTGATTACGCGGTGTTTAACTGGTCGTGGCTAATTACCTTCACTTTAACGTTCTTGTTAGTTATGGCACTCAGTAACCTAGCCATATCGGAGGGTCTAAGTCTAAGTCTCCTAGCATCCCTCCTCATTATCCTAACCTCAGTTTCATTGGTTCCATCAGGTAGCCAGGTTGTTGCAACAGTTGGCCTAGCTGGGTAGGCTACTTGTGTTACTAATTCATTAATGTCTGCAGTGTATTCAATTATCTTAACCCTCCTATTGAGGGCTTCAGAGAGCTTATCCTCAAGTTGCCTAACAACATTAATCGGCACTCGCCTAATACCCTTTAGAGCCACGAAGTATGAGTCATCAATCTCATAGGACTTATAATACTCTACATTACTCAGCATATTCTTAAGCTTCTGATCATTATCGGTTAACTTAAGTATTGCATCTATGACATCTACGTCATACATCTCATACTGCCCACTGTTAAGCAGAGACTGGCACTTACTGCAAAACAGCCTCGTCTTCACGCAGAACTCGCAGAACGGAATCCGCATTAACCCCCTTATTTAGGTAAGGATATATAAAACTTTCCTTCCTAGGCACAGAAATTAGGTAAGTATAATAAAGGTTGAAATATTAGGTACATTATTTAAGAAATAGTGCTATTATTACTACGAAATTTAATCGCTATGTCTGTTAATTTTCATTAATTAATATAGCTTAAAACTAAGGGTTAATTCATCTTAATTCCCCTATGGAAGGATAATCCTTAAAATTTAACCATAACCTAATCCTTAGCTACTGAGTTATGGTGCTTTTTCTCAATTAAATTAAACTCCTCATGCAGTTCGTAAACTAGTATACCTACGATTAGCGTCATGGCCCCTATCTCAAGTGACTTATAGCCTAATGCACTGGTTACTAGTAGGGACAGTATTATCGCTAGTATTTGCAGTATTGGGTACATGGGGGTCTTAAAGGATCCAGTTATCCCCCTCCTTCTAATTACTATAACAGCTATTGGTGTAGTTATGTATGAGAATACTACACCGAAATTAGCCACGAGCCCAAGGGTTTCAACGTTACCAAGCGCCAGTGAAATAAGCATTGCTATAGTGACTATTAACAGTGGCCTATTGCCCCTAGCAACGCTCCTTGGTATTACGTTATCGTAGGCCATCTGTTCCATAGTTCTTACACCAGCTATAATCATTGAGAGGGTTACTGTGAATGTTGATAATAATGCAACCGACGATACAGTAAGCCTAATAGCCATTGGTGCCCTAGCTTCCTCAAGGGCGAAGCTTAATGGATCAGGCCTAGTCCCATAGAGTTGCCATGGTGCTATGTACAGCATTGTGAAGACCACAAGAATATATATTACTGTTGTTATGGCTAGTGACAGCATTATTGCCTTAGGTACATTCCTCTCACCCTCCTTCACTGATGGCGTTAAGGTGGCTATAGTGTTGAAGCCTGAATACGCAAAGAAGGCTAGTGATGAGGATTCGATTAAACCGAATAAACCATGAGGTAGGAGGGGTTTAAAGTGACTTGTCTTAAGTGGACCAGAGTATATTAACCCAGCCACTATGAAAATTACTAAGCCGGCTATGTTTATTGAGGTTAAGTACTTCTCAAACTCAGATGCAATCTTTAAGCCGGCCTTATATAGTATGGATAAAGCTACTATTAGGGTGATTGAGGTTGGGTAAATTAAGTAACGTGGCGCATCCAGTGAGGTTAAGTATCCTGAGAAGCCTAATGCAACAGCAGCCCCACCTATAATGTATGAAACTACCCTAAGTAGGCCAACTAGGAAACCAACTGAGTCACCTAAGGTTAACCTAGCAAAGGAGTAAACACCACCCTCAACACTTGGGAATGCTGAGGCCATTTCAGCACTATTTAACCCAACACTCATGGCCAGGAGGGCGGTTATTATGAAGGCTAGTAGAGCTCCAGGGCCCGCTAGGTTTATTGCTGAACCAGCCATAACGAATATTCCAGCGCCAATAATGTTACCTAAACCCACTGCGGTAGCTTCCCAAAGCGTTAACTTTCCCCTCCTCATGATGCGGCTAATGTTGATTCATTTTTAAGTGTTTAAGCAATGCAACCGCAATGGTTAAGTAGGTTTAATGCGGGAAGATTTAATAAATTTAGCCTGGTTAATTCCCTGGAATGGTAGTGGTTTTAACCACGTCCAGGGATGCGTCAATAAGGCTTAGGCAATTCGTGAATGAACTTGAGTTAGCCATACCTAATGCGGTTAAGGTTAATAGGGGTAGAAGTGGATTAATAGATATTGCGTCCGTGGCCTTAGGCATTGGGGCTAATTACATAGTTATGTTTACATCATTTCACGGTAATCCATCATCAATTGTTCTATATAGGATCAGGGAGGACACATTAATTAGGCTACCTTACGTAATAACCCTGGGTGGAGTTAAGTTACTTAGGGACCTATTACCTTCCAGGCCTATTTTAAGTAAACCAGCTTCAATGGTTATTGTAACTCAACCTGGTGTTCAATTAGCCCTAATCCTATCGGAGGTTTTTGAGGTGTCATTATTCTACGGTAACCTTGATGATTACAGGAACTTTGAGTCAATAATGTACATTAAACCTGTGAGGGGTGAATGCTGTGAAGTAAGTTTCATAGATGGATTAACCTATGCGCCTAGGGGACCCATCATTAAGGTTAAGAGGTTTAAGGAGGTTAATGCACCTGGTTTAGTAGTTAAGAGGCTTAAGGCCTAGATCATGCTTAGTATAAGCTCATTAATGCCTAAACCCCTATACCCCAATTCCCCTCCAGCACCGTAAGGCTTCTTAATACTCCCCTTGAATCCTCCCTTAGGTGGATGTAGTCTAAAGAATGGTTTAAGGCCAGGTATACAGGAGGCCTTACCGTTAATCATCTTTGGCCTCTCATTTCTCCTACACCAGAGGCTCTTAACCTCACCCTTAAGGTAAGCATCAACAAGCTCCTCAACACTACCCCACCCATACTTCTTAAGGTACTCATCAGTCAGAGGTAAGTCACCAACAAGCCTACCCCTTCTCCTAAGCAGTTGAATCAAGGTATCCCTATTTAACTCACCCCACGTAGCCCAACTTTCAACAGTCTTAAGCATCCCCCTGATTGAATCCGATAACACGTATACGCTGCAGGTGAACCTACGCCTAAGCCTCAGTAGGTTAAGCGTATGCCTAACATCTGGTTCAGCATCAGCCAATCCCCTAATCCTAACTGCAGCTACAATAACCCTCCCATGACCCCTACCCTGCTCAGCCTCCTGGGTATTTTGCATAATGACCCCTTGCCTAAGCCCCCTTTATAACTGTACCTAGGAACCACCTCCTTAATAGCCTTAACTCAATTGAGTGAACACTCTTAAGAGTCCTGGCTTTTAGCCTCCTATTCCCTCGCTTAACTTGACTTTAAGTGTTATATGGACTATGTAGTGTAATGTGTGTTTAAGGATGTTAAGCCGGGAATAAGGGTCATTAAAGCATAATAATAGCCTTCCCTCTTCCCAAATATGGCCGAGTTTAAGCCTGATATTGTTGTACTTCCAGGTAGACTTGAGGCAAGTATTGAGGAGGGCTCCTACGTGGTGATGAGTGAACGTAATTTTAACGTGGTTTTCAATGACATTAACTTAACAGTAGTATCATCAATAGCTAAGGGCATCAGTAGGTTTAATGAATTACTTAAGGCAACATCAGTACCTAGGGGGCAGTTATCAAGGCACTTAAGGACTCTTATTAAGAGTGGATGGTTAATTAAAGGTTCCAGTGGCTATGGTTTCGCTGCATCAGTCTACGTAGTATCCACTGTAGAGGAGGTTAATGGCACAATCATAATCAGATTACTACCAAATAAGGGAGCCTTCGTGGATCCAGTTCATGGCCTTGTAATATTCAGGGATTCGGCAAGAGACTACTGTTCAACATGCCCACTTAGAATGCTCTGCACTAGGAACGTTAAGGACATGGCTATTAAACACGGAATTAAGTTGCATTCACCAGAACCAGCTGAAGCATACATGGAGATTTTCAGGAACCTAATACTACTTAATCTAGTTAAAAGGTTCAAGACAGGTTCAGTCAACTTAAGGGTTCTGGGTAACTAGTCATTATTCAGTGAACCTAAGGCATTAAGCGCGAAGGGATTATTAATAATTATGAATTAACCTAGTGATGATTCAATTCAAGGTTACTAAGAGGATCAACGTACCTAGGGACACCTTATGGAGCATCATCTCTATGATTGAAGAATACCCAAAGTATTGGCATGGCCATAGGGAAGTTAAAATAGTGGGAAATAGTGGAGGTAAACTCCTAGTTAATGTAAAGTTCGCATTTAAGGGCCCACTAAACCATGGTATGGCATACGTGGAGTTGGGTGATTATACGGTTATCTTCAATTTCCTGAAGGGCCCATTTAAGGGTACTCATATCATTAAGGTTATGAATGGGGAATTAACCAGCGAATGGAACATTAAACTTCACCCACTCCTAATGCCAATGGGTAGGTGGATAATTAGGCACTTTAAGCAGGGCTCTGAGCATGCATTGGAGAGAGTAATTAAGGACGCTGAATTAATCAAGGAGGCTCATTAATTACGGAAACACACGCAGTGAAAACCACTATACTAATCATGATTAGTCCCGTTCTACGATTCCCAAGTTTCCCCAGTGAAATTTTTAACATCATCTAGTGTAAATAAACCATGATTTCTATAAGAGAGTTCAGGGATGGGGATGAAGTCGAATGTTCAAGGGTTCTTAAAAGAGCATTTGAGTGGTATATGAAGCTACCTGGATCGCAGTGGCTTGAGAAGAAGTTATCGCCTGAGAATGTGAGGAAGAGCGCATTGGATGGTATAACAATGGTGGCTGTTGAGGGCGATTCAATAGTAGGGTGTGTTAACTTCACTATAAGTGATTATAATGCTGCGTACGTATCAATAATTGGTGTTTTACCTGAATACTCAAGGCGAGGCATTGGATCCCTATTATTAGAGGAAACTGAAAGATTATGCAGTGAACGTGGAGTTAGGAAAATATGGTTAATGGTATCGCACATAAATCACGCCGCAATATTATTCTACCTTAAACATAACTATGAGATAGCGGGATTCTTAAAAAATATGACGTTGAATGGTGTCCATGAAGTAATTATGGCTAAGGACTTAAGGTGAGTGATTAAAGGGTATTTAATCTAAAGTTAATAATTAAAAGCCACAACCTTTTAATGTTGGGTTAAGACTTATGTGTTTACTGACTCGCTTTTCCCATTCTACTTTAACTGCTTCTGAATTATTATTGATTATTACGGAAAATCATGAGTTACTCATCTTGATGATTTTTAATATAATGGAAATATTACATGCTCCTCGTTGTTTTCCTTAATGAGCCTTGCTCTTATGCCGTATAGTTGGGTTAGCTTCTCCTCCGTTAACACTTGGTTTGGTTCCCCCACACCTATTACGTAGCCGTCCTTCACCATGACTACTTGCTTTGCCGCCAAGGCTATGTCTACATCGTGGGTTGCCACCATTACAGTGCCTTGTTTAGATAATCTTAGTATTAGTTCAATTATCCTACGCCTATTGCCTGGATCCAGGTTTGCAGTTGGTTCATCTATGAGTATCAGGTCAGCCCCACTCGCCATGGCCCTAGCTATCATGGTTAATCTCTTCTGACCCGTACTCAATTCACTTAACCTTAAGTTGGCTAGGTTAATAATGCCTATTTCCCTTAAGGCACGCTTAGCCTCCTCATCATTAACCCACCTATAACCCCTCCTAGCTGTCTTAACAGTCTCCAATACCGTTAAGTTAACTAAACCATCCAACTCCGCTGGGGCATAGGCCACTGAACCATTGACTATTAACTGGCCCTTAATCACCCTTGCTGAACCAAATATCGCCTTCATTATGGTTGTCTTACCACTACCATTGGGGCCTAGGAGAACTGTTAAGCCACCCTCTTCAACGGTTAGACTCAGTCCCCTAACCACTATCCTTGATCCATAACCTATGTGAGCCTCCTTAAACTCCACCAGTACCTTATGTTGATGCACCAAAACCACCCTTCGCTATCATCCACATTAGTAGTGGTATTCCCACTAATCCTGTTACAGCCGTTATGGGTATTACATACCCCTTAACCATTATCCTAGAGGCTAGGTAGGAGTAGGCTAGTATTAGGGATCCCATAATACCAGAGATTGGTATTGTAATACTACCTGAACCTCTTCCAGTCATCTGCCTAACCACATACGGTGCTATTATGCCTACAAACCCTATTACCCCAGTGAAGGCTAGGGATACGGCTAATGGTATTGAGACTAAGGTTACTAGGATCCTCCTAACAGCCACTGGGTTTACTCCACTGGCCTTGGCTACATCATCCCCAAGCATTAGTAAGTCCACGTACCTCGACGAGTGAGCCAAGGCAAGCATTGTTGGTGCAGCTGAGGCTAGTATGATGTAGAATTGCCACCAAAGTATTCCACTTATGTTACCGTAAAGTAGGTAAAGGGGCTGCATTGAGGCTGTGGGGTTAATGGACTCAATGATGAGCATAAGTATCATTGATACTGCATAGGAGAGTAGAGTTATTAGAATACCCATTAGTATTAGGCCAATCACCCCAAGTCTCGAACCCATCATAACCACCACCAGTGATGATGCTAAGGCCATTGCTAGGGCTAATAGGGGTATGGCTAGGGTTGCGTAGAGTCCAGTTAACTTACCGACAAGGACCATTAAGTATCCCAATAATCCACCTAAAACAGCCGCGCTAGCTATACCAGTGGTGAAGGGTTCAGCCAAGGGGTTCCTCAACATGCCCTGCATAACGGCACCTGAGGCACCGAGTATATAACCCACTAGTATTGATGCTAAAGTTGAGGGTAACCTAATGTAGTCTATTATGATCCTGTACTTAACTTGACTGCAGTGTATTAGGCAACTATAGGGTACGTTAACTTCACCCAGTATTAGATTTAGAATGAAACCAGCTAATAGTAGGATTGGGACTAGAAGATACACTGCTTTTTTAACAAGTGAACTACTCATTATGAGTCACTTAGCCTTCCTGACTTGGGAAAGTTGGCCTTAGATTACTCATCACCCATTCACTACTTATGCATTGGGGTACATTACTTATTCCAAAAGCCTCAGGATGCAGGATAGCGGCTATAACCTCAGCTCCATAAACTGATAATGGCCCTGGCTCCTCAACTAGGCTTGTAGCTAAGTTACCCAGTATGTAAACGTGCCTCTCCCTAACGGCCTTAGTGTAGTTTATCCCCGGGATCTGCATTATCGCCGCTAATGTTGATGAACAGTTACCCATGAAGTCACTGGCTATTATATAGTCTGAGTTGTAAGCCACTACTTGGCTTGGCGTTAACGTTGGCCATGGTATAGTCGTGTTAACTATGTCTAGACCCCCTGCCACCGTTATTTCATAGCCTATGAAGGTTATGTTTGACGGTGAGTAGACCGGGTTATACCAATCCATGAATATAACGGTGGGTTTAGGTAAGCCGGCCACCTTATCTTCAATAGACTTAACATTGTTAATTATCCAAGATGCCACCGTTAATCCCTTCTCAGGTACGCCAAGGGCCTTGGCCGTTAAGTAGACGTCTGCCGCAATCTGCTGGAATGTTTTATCAGCGGTTCCGTTTATTATTACTAACGGTATACCTATACTTGAGAAGGAGGCTAGGTTACTTGGTCCATAGAAGCCTAGGTCGTAGCATATTATCGTTGGGGATGCATTAACCACAGCCTCTATTGATGGTACAGGCCATATTGAGTTAAGCACTGTGACGTTTGATGGTATCGTTACGTTGAAGTAACTCAGTATTTGTTTTGAATAAACATCAAGTAGAATGACCTTATCACCTAGACCCAAGGAGAATAGTATTTGGGAGCAAGCTGGATCCAGGGATGCGATCCTGAGGGATTGAGCCGGAATGGTGGTTGTTGACGTAATGGTGGCCGTACTAGTTACTGTAGCCGTGGTTACAGTGGTGGTAACTGAGGTTGTTGTTACTGTATTAACTGAAGTGGTGGTTACTGTTGTTGCTGATGTAACAGTAGTGGTTACTACTGATGTCACAACCGATGTAGTTGTGGTGGGTTTAACTGGTTGATTAACCCTGTAGGCTAAGTAGCCCACAGCCGCAACCAGTATAACCACCAGCACCAGTGAGGTTACTGTCCTTAGATCCATAGTAGTGGGATAAATATCCTATTTTTAAACTTTACCCATTGAAGAAAACAAATTAAGCAACCCAACACAGTAATAGCAATGAATAGTGAGGAGTTAGCTAGGTTAATGGAGGTCCTTGAGAATACAATTATAGTTAAGCTTAATGATGACTATGCGGTTAGGGTTATGGATTACGTTGGTCCTGGGGAACATGATTATACCATTGTCCCGATTCTATACCGTCTTAATAATATTAAGATACTTGAGGTTTGGATTGAGATTGATGCTAGGCAGTATAGGGCAGCCCTCATAAGTGAGGTTGATGAACACTTAAAGGCTGTTGGGGGGTGGTTAGCTAGGGGTGAGTTCCTAGTGTTGTTTAATGATGGATTAGTTAAGATAAGTATACCTAAGGATAGTGAACCCTTCAAGGGATTCATTAAACCTGGCTAATCATAGGCATGTGGTTTAAGGCTTAATAACGCTGGCCCTTAACGCGGATCCAATGGTAAGTAAAGCAATAGCGGTAACCAACATAATGGTTGCCAGATTCATATACAGCATCTACTGGTACTACCTAGCGCCAGCCTTACCGTTAATTAGGCAGGAGTTCGCCGTACCAAATTATGAACTCGGCCTAGTCCCCCTCTTCTTCATAATAGGGGCTGGTTCATTCCAAATACCAGCAAGCATTGTAGCTAGGTACATTGGTAATGTTAAAACTGCGGTAATTGGATTAACCCTATTATCAATAGCTGGAGTAGCTACGGCCTTCAGCGTGGGCTTCAATGAGATACTAATCCTAAGACTATTGGCTGGTATTGGTGCTGCACTATTCTTCTCCACAGCAGCCACAGTTGTGACTAACCTATACCCGGGTAGGGAGGGTTTAATGCTAGGTATATATAATGCAGTGTTTAGCGCTGGGGCTGGGGTTGGGCTGGTTTATGGGGTTGTTTACACTATGGTTAACTGGAGGATTGCAGTACTTGCAATTAGCCTGGTAGGCTTACTGGAGTCTGTAATGCTTCTTAAGACTTGTTCACCACTTAATAGGCCTATTGATGCTGGTTTATCAATAAGCAAGGGTGCGGTACTGGTGGGTTTAGCGACTGCCGGATACTGGGGTGCCAATTACGCTACAGGTAACTTACTACCCACCTATGCGGTTAATCATGGGGTAGGCTTAGCTAATGCATCATTAATAACGTCACTCCTCCTCTTCTCAAGCCTAATAGGTGGTTTATCGGGTAAGCTGGCTGATTTAACAAGTAGGAGGGAGCTCCTTGTCATTATACCAGCAGTGTTGGGCTCCTCATCCTTCCTACTCATAATAACACTTAATCCCTACGCCATGATTGCTTCAACACTAATAGTGGGTTACACCAGTGAGCTTATGATTACCGCCTCCTACGCCCTAGTTGTTAATGACTTGAACCCAACCATGGGGCTTGCGACGGTTAATACCTTAAACATGATTGTCGGCATGTGGCTAAGCCCATTGTTCACCGCCGTTATGAGTGATTCATCATTACCGTGGATCATGATGATTATAGCCTCAGTAGTGCCATTACCCCTTCTACTTATGAGACGTAGATTTAGGCGTTAGGGCTAGTAGGGTAATGTTAACCCCGCTTGTTACCACCCGTTACTTATTAAACTTAATAACACTAGCCTAAGTAGGTAATATGCCGCTTGGGCGTAGGGGGGTTAATTATGAGAGGGAGTTAGCTAACTGGCTATGGAGCCTTGGGTTCGCTGTAATTAGGGCGCCTGCAAGTGGGGGTGGGGTTAGGCGTAGGTTCGCCCCAGACTTGGTAGCAATGTTTAGGGGTAAGGTGATTATACTTGAGGTTAAGTATAGGGCTAAGCCAACTCCAATAAGCATACAGTGTGATAAGGTTAATAGGCTGCTTGAATTCGCAAGTAGGGCTGGTGGGGAGGCTTACGTGGTTATTAAGTACGCTAGGGAACCTTGGAGGATAATACCTGTTAAGCCATGCAACGGGGACTCAGCCTTAACATACACGACCAGTGAGGTTAAGGAGGCAGGTAGGCTTGAGGATGCGGTTAGAAGCATGATTAACGTTAATATAATGAATATATTGAACAATGGTGATTAAGATTATTATGTAAAAACTCGGTTTAAAAACCCACAGCAACCTTAAGCTTAATCACCAACGCCTCCTCCAGCCACCACTACTGAGCCTACCTTCTCACTCAAGTACTTTAACCTATTCCTCTCATACTCCTCAACTGGAATTGACTTAAGCGTTGATAATATTTGGGGTAAGGTCGTGTACTCCATTTCTTCAGGCGGTAACCTATGTGGCATTATAGGCCCCATCCTCCTAATGTAGTCTGTTACGAAGGCCGCAATCTGCCTACTTAAGTCAAAGGCCGGATCATCAAACATGTCCACTGGGCCCTCTAAGTAGCCATCATGCAGTTGGAAGCCTAATGCACCAACCTTGGGTGGTCCATCAAATCTAGTCATCTTAGGACCCATGGCTATCTTATTAGCCTGATCAATACTTACGAACCTACCCGGCATTAATGGACCAGTGTGGCTACCCCTCATCCAGCCCTCCACTAGGTGGGGTAGGGCGAATGCCTCAAGTACCTCACCTACTGCTGGTAAACCATGCTGGGCCCTAACTATGGCTACCGGGTCATCCTTACCCACGTACCTGCCAGCTATTAGGTTAAGCCTCTCTACGCTGACTACAGCGGCCTGGGTTAGGTCACTCCTTCTGTAGACTCTCCTAATAATGTACCTTCCAGGTGTACCTATTAGGCCTAGTATAGTGTATATGTGCTCAGGGGCGTCAAGCAGGTAAACCTTACCTTCATAAACATCTATTACCTCAAACCTAAATCCACCATGCATCTGCGGGTCAATAACTAGGCCCGCGGTATTAAATGGATCAGCGAATATCTTATACATGGGTAAGTTGTACGCGCCTGGTTCAGTCTTATCGGCAGCGAATACTATTAATGGCTCACTGGGTCTTTCCTCAAACTCCATCTCAGCCACCTGAGGCCCAAGCCCCCTTACGTTACCGCTGAAGCTCTCCTTAAGTAAGTCTTGTCCAGCCCCATATAGTTTAAACTTCTTAGCGTAATTCTCGGTTGCATCCTTGAATATGCTCCACGCTAATCCATGTATCTCAGGGTTATCAATGCCCTTATCATGGGTCATTAATAGGCTCATATCATCTCCAACATTAAACACGTAGTAGTCGATTAGTAACCCACTCTTAACAGCATCCTTGAGTCTACTGCTAGCGTACTCAAGTATCTTTGGGTGAACCCAAGCATGACCAGGTATTCCCCCAATATCAGCCTTTATTACTGATACTGTAGTTTTAGGTGACATAATAATATATTACAATACATCCTTATAAATTTTACGCTATAATATATTATATATAATATTGCTATATTAATTGAAACTACTTAAAAATAGGCAACCACGACTAACTCAAACAATCATCATGATTAATATATTTTGGAAAATATTAGTACATAAATGAAATAGACTGTCAATTTCTTGACATTTAGATGATTATTACTGTAGTTATGTTAGTGACAATTACCTCTAAGTGCTTATATATAAGGTAACATAGATATTGTTAAATTAAAGGCTGACTCATGTAATACTAGCAATTTCAATTCTTTTTAATCATAGGAACCTCACGGTTTCTTCATGGTCCCTCATAGGTATATTGAGGTAAAACAGTAATGGAAGTAGTGGTAAATCTTCTGAAGGAAGACTAAAGGATGAATTGCCGTAGATTTGTTAGTAAAACCATTTTTAGACTGTTTGTCTTGCTCATGTCTAATTAAGCGAAAAGGTATTAAAGAGCTTGGTCTCATAGAAACCGTGGAGGAAACTATTGAAAATACGGTAGTGGATAAAGTCGCTACATTAATAGCGGGTTCAATAGTGATGGCTGATTCACCAGGTAAGGAGCTAAAACGCTGGAGGGAGTACTTTAACATACCTCAGACTGAATTAGCCATAAAATTATCAACCACCCCTAGCGTAATCAGTGATTATGAATCAGGTAGGAGAAAGTCACCTGGGTCATACTTCATTAAGAAATTCGTCAGAGCCTTAATAGATATTGAGCTTGAGAAGGGTGGTTCAAGGCTTCAATTACTTATCAAACAACTATCCGTTGGTGATAAGTACACTTTAGCCATAATTGACATGAAGGATTACGTTAATCCAATAAGTCTTGAAACATTTCTAAAGGCCATAAACGCATCCCTTGTAGTGCCTCCAGCAGTAAGAATGGATATTCACGGATACACCATGGTTGACAGTATTAAATTACTGTTAGATGTGCCATCATACGAGTACCTTAAACTGTATGGTTCAACAACCCAAAGAGCCGCAATATTCATTAATACTAGGTACGGTAGGTCACCTTTAGTAGCTATAAAGGCTATGATGGCTTTCGTTGACTTTAAGCCATCTATAGTAGTGCTTCATGGCTTAGATAAGCCAGATTACTTAGGCATTGAGGTTGCAAGGAGGGAGAAGATACCTTTAGCGATGAGTAACATGGATGTTGATGAGATGGTTAGAGTACTTAGATCACTTGGTTAAGTAGCGAATTCTCTTGAATTATATCCTGAAGCGAACAATTAAGTTTTAAACCTAAGCGAATATAATTTAACGTGGCTTACTCCTTAATTAAGCCATCCGTGACCCTGCTAACCACCTGGGGTAGTGAGGATATTACTGCAGCTATGGCTGACGTAATATACAGGGGTTACTCAATTGATAAGGCATTGGAGAGAGTTAGGACTGATCAAAGTATTGTTAGAAGGAGGATACTGAGCTTCCTTAAGGATGGGCATTCAAGCGTATTCGAATTCATGGGCGCACAATGGCTTATTGAAGGTAGTAGAGCTTTAACCCACGAGTTAATTAGGCATAGGATAGCCTCCTATTGGCAGGAGAGCCAGAGGTACGTGGATTACGTTAAGGGTCAATTAAGATTCATTATACCACCTGACGCATTAAACCTAATGAGTAACGTAATTGACTCTGCAGCTAAGGGCTACGTTAATTTAAGGGGAAGCCAAGCACCGGAGGATGCTAGGTATGTTTTACCTAATGCCATGGCTAGTAGGATTTGGGTTCAAATGAACGCTAGGGAATTCTTCCTAAACTTCATACCCCTTAGAACAGGGCTTGGGGCATTCCATGAAATTAGGTTAATAGCTTGGTTAATGTTCACTACCGTCATGGATAAGTTCCCGGTGACATCCAGGTGGATTTGGGTTAATTTAACTAAACTCCACCCTGATTACTGCAGGGGTGTTGAAAAGCTTAGTGAAACTTACGGAACCAGTGACTGCAGGGTAATAAGCATTAGGCAAGCCTTCGAGAAGTGGGGATTAAGCATACCCACCAGTCTAAGTGAATTAATGAATAGTGGAAGTAAGGAGCAGAGTAGGATTAATGCTTAAACCTCTTTGGTCTTAAATCCTTACTACCACACCTCCTACATTTCTCAGCCCCAATAGGGTTCCGTGCCCCGCATCTCCTGCATATCCAGTAACCAAACCTGTGTTCAACAGCTATCCTAAGCTTCTCAGGGTCACTTATAGGCATAAGGCATCGCTAATACCCACTACTTTAAAACATTACGCCTCAACTCAGCTGATTAGAAATATCTCATTTAAGGTTTTTTAACATGTTTAATGTAAATTAAGCATCAGTTAAGATATTTTGAAACCTAGTTTAACGCCTTCAGCTTAAATACTTAAAAGATGTTTACTGAGGTGAGTGTGCAGTGAATGTGGTTAAATTAAAGGCGTTAGCTAAGGTTATTAATGAGGATGTAATTAAGGAGGCCTTCATAGGTAAGATCGTTACGCTAGGTTATGTTGAACCCCTTCTCCCCCAGGAGGTGTTTAAGTATTACCCATTAAATGAGTATGATTATAGGCTTGATTCAGGCATAATAGAGTACGTAGTCACTAATGTAGAGGATTTAATGAATAATTTAGAACCAGGAATAAGCATCAATAAGGTTTCCACTGAGCATTTTAATGAATGCGTTCAGTTGACTAGTAGTGAGTATGAGTTAATCACGATGTGTAAGAGGAATGAGGAATGGATAGTGTACCACATGAATAAGAGAGCCTTAATGAAGTACTTCATCCTAAACGTCTCACTTGAGGGGGGTAAATTAGACGTGAAGGCTAAGAGGGATGTAACCCCATCCTACAATGCTAAGTTAAAGATTGCGTACATACTTGGCTGCGATGTGCCAGTTGATTTCATAATTGACATATACTCCAATGTTTATGTCGAATACTTCAGTGAATATAAGTTTAAGTTACCTGAACCTGCTGATGTAGTTAGTGCTCTTATGAATAACCTAGCTAAGTACAGGAACTTCCTTAAACTCTATACCACGGATTACTACATTTACGAATTAACAACGGTTGGCTACTTAATTGAACTGGAGAATGAGGGGCAAAGAGTAAGGGTTAATGTTAACGGTGAGACGGTGTTAACTGGGAATCAAATAAAGGGTGGTAATCTTTATGAGATAACGGATATGATGCTGGATAAGTTAAATGAGCTCAAGATAGGGCTTGACATGATTGAATTATATTCATGTAGTCTTGATGAATTACTCAGAAAAGCCATAAGTGGCTTAAGGGAGTCAATAAGGCTCTAGTTACCAGCTTTACTCACATTTAATTCGTGGATGAAGTATCCTCAGTGTTTAATTCACTCATTAATTAAGTTACTTATTAGGACGCTGGCTATTGGCTTTAAAGTATCATATATGCTCATGGTTAACTTACACCTAACCCCCCTTTGAATAAGCCATAGGAGTATGGGTAAGCTTGCTACAACCGGTGCCTTCTTAAGATCATTCACCTTTCTCGAGCCTGTCAGGAACATTGCTGCCTTAAACTCCCACATTACCTTATTAATGGTTTCCTTAACCGAATCATAACCCTTAAGCGCTGAAAGAAGCATGGGCCTTGACATTGAGAAGGCATCAGCACCAACGGCTATTGCCTTAGCTCCATCCAACCCATTCCTAACTCCCCCTGAGGCGAATATTAAACCATCGTAAACACTGCTGACTTCGCATATTGATAGAAGTGTTGGTATACCCCAATTCCTGAACACGTCAGCTTCAGTAGTGTCCCCCCTTCTAATGGACTCAATCTTAATGAATGATGTTCCTCCAAGACCAGCCACATCGATTGCATCCGGTGGAATATCCGCAAGTACTCTAGCAACCTCCATGGATATGCCATTACCAACCTCCTTAACTATCAGGGGTCTGTTAGTAACCCTCCTAATTAGCTTCAGTTTACTTAACACGCCCTTAAACCATGGTTCACCCTCAGGTTGAAACAATTCTTGGGCTGGATTAAGGTGAATTGCCACAGCATCAGCGTTAATCATGTCTACAGCTTCATTAACCCAGTCAATTAATTCCCTGTCGCTTAGTCTTGAAACCTGAGGCGCACCTAGGTTAGCTATCTTTAAGGCGCTTGGGGCGTTCTCCTTAACAACCTTAAAGCTTCCTGCAGTCTCAGGCTTCATTATAGCAACCCTCTGGGACCCAACGTACATTCCTACGTTTAACTCCTCAGCAGCTTTAGCTAAGGTTGCATTAACCCTCTCTGCAGTTTCAGTGCCACCTGTTAAGGCCCCTATTATGAAGGGGAAGCTAAGTCTCTTACTGAAGATTGTGGTTCCTGGTTCAACGTCATCAAAATCCATTTCAGGTAGGGCATTATGAATCAATTGAACTTCATCAAAAAGTGAACTACCCTCCTCAACATTACTCGTTGCGGCAATCCTAAGATGCTCATCCTTCCGGTTCTCTATCATTTAATTTAGGCTTGGTAGCACATATAAATAAAGCTTCCCTCCATAATCTCACCTAAGGCATAATTAACCCTAATAAGATTCAGAATTGGAATTAACAAATATAGGTTAAGTCTAATTTAATTTGAAGCCGATGGTTATTTACTTGGTGGATTCATGCTGATCACCTCCTTTAACCGCTTAATAACTATCTTAACCTCATCCTCCCTTAAAGTATGAGTGTTAATGCATAAGTTACCGTCGCATTCACATGCATAAATCGGTGGATTCCCCTCCTTCAGTAGCCTAATGTATAGTTTCGTGTAATTTTCCGGTAACTTAACCTCAACCTTAGGTACAGTCACCGGCCTTATCCTCTCCCCAGGATGATTCACCCTCTTCTCAATTTTAAGACTTGGGAATGCTGCCGTTAATTCACTTAATATTTCATCAGCCATCTTATTCATTAAACTTAACCTCTCCTCATGGTTAATGCTTATGTACCTCTCCAGTGCTGCAATGAAAGCCGCAATATCCTCCTTACTAATTTTCATAACCCTACCTATAAATACTCTGGTCTGGCCATTAACACTAATATAGCTGAATGGGCTCATTAACCTGCATGCATTGAGTAGTTTAAGGTTATTTGCCAGGATTAAGCCTGTATCACCAGGTGCCCCAATATCCTTACCCCCACTGAAGACTACTAGGTCAGCCCCCATTCTAATAAACCTCGTTAAGTTAATTAATGGAGGTAGTTCAGCTGCAGCATCCACTATAACCGGTATGTTAAATTCACGCGCAATCTCAATAACCTTACTTAAAGTTACTTCACCCTCCTGTGGTTCGTATTGGAAATGTAGAATTGCGGCGGTTTTATCATTTAAGGCACCCCTAATGTCACTCTCACTAACCCCCCTTGGGGAGCCAGTAATCCTTAATTTACCGCCTGGGATATTAATGAAGTAGACATATGGGTTACCTACAGTATGCGGATACTGCACCACCACTTCATTCCTTAAACCATCGGTGAACGGTAACCTACTCATCTTATTAATGTCGCCTTCAGTAATTGCAGCTGCAATAGCCAGTACTAAGCCGGATCCAGCACCACTTGTTATTAAGGCTCCAGGAACGTTCAGCAACCTAGCAATATAATCCCCTGACTTAACTAAGAGTTCATTCATGTCTACGAAGGAATCCGCAACCTCCTTCATTGCACCTAAAATCTCTGAATCAACCCTATTACTACCAAGCACTGTAAGTGTGCCACAGGCATTAATAACCTTACGTACACCCAGTCTATCTAAAATACCCATGTCTACCTATTAAAGCTAGGGTTGTATTAATTTAAGCTGTAGAATTTTTCACCAATTGCTAAAGGTTCTGCGGTGCCTTAATTAATGTGAGGTCACCTAACTGCGGTTACCTTACTCATCTTCTCAACATCCTTAAGTAGAACGTAGAATAAGATCACTGCAATTGCGTATAATAGTGATGTTATGTATAGTGGTAAGTCTAAGTAGCCTGAATCTATTAAGTAACCCCCTATTCCAGGACCTAGGGCACGTGGTATCGATGATATCATGTTCCATACACCGAAAACCCTCCCTCTTTCCTCCCTAGGTACCAGGTCATTGATTAATGATGTTAGTAGAGGGTTCGCCATGTTCATTAATGTGTTTCTAACTATGAAAAGGAACAGTAATGCAGGTAGATTAACTATAATTGGCATTAAAGCCAGTATGCCTGTTGCTGAGCCTTCAAGTAATATTACTGATGTAACCCTACTTTTCAGTACCCTTGAAACTACAGGTGCTGTTAATGTGCCTAAGGCTAATGTTGCATTTGACGCAGCATATACTATGCCTAGGTTACTGAGACTAACGTGAAACTTTAAGTAAAACCATAGGCTAAAGAGCGGTATTATAACACCAGCACCAAGCCCTATTAAGGATTCAGGTAGGAGTCTCTTAAGTAGCCACGATGACTTTAACTCCCTCAACTCCCTTAAACTAACCCCACTGATCTTAACTTCAGACATGTTAATGCCTATTCTTTTAACAACCTTGAGCATTATTGGAATTGATAGGTACACTGATAATGCCTCAATAATGAAGATCAGGTCATACCCAATCCTACCCATGTAGCTGGGTAATACCGCTATTGAAGACCCAATTACGCTAAAGACTACGCTAAGTGATGATGATAAACTGAAGAATTCACTAGATACCCCCCTTCGCTTAGCGTATTCACCAACAATGGCAATTGAGATCACGTTACGGTTAAGTAACGCCATGAGTGAATATGCAACAGCTATTACAGGTGGTAATCCAGTCATTAGTAGCAGTATTAGTAAACCACTTGCTAATGAGAATGCGGTGAATAGGTTTAGTTTATTAATGAAGTCTGAAAGATAACCGGTAATTAATGACCCTAGAGCATTCATGAGTGAGAAAACACCAAGAACAGTACCTATTATCGCCGGCTTCATGCCCGTGTTAAGCATATATATCGATAATACGACTGAATTAGCACCCCATATAATACCGGTTATGGAGTTAGCTACGGCCAGTAAAACTCCCTCACGTCCAATAATCCTAAACGACATTAAGACCTTGGTTACTGAAGCTAATTAAGTGGTTTTTAACTAACGCCGCTTACCTGCACTGGGTTTTCTATGGGGTTTAGCTTGCGGGCTATTGGTTCTTTTAGCTTCACTTAAATTAACTCTACTTATGTGGTTGCTTATTATCTCAAGGGCCCTGTGAGGCTCAGTAACGCCATGTAACTTATTGGCTAGTTCATCTTCACCAATATACCTGAGCCACTGGGTAATATGCCCTTCCCTTAAGTGGTAACTTAAGGCCTCCTCATTGGAGGTTAATAGACGTTTAAACTCGCTGGCTAGTTCAGAGACATTATGAGCGGTTCCTATTATCTTATCAAACGACTTAAAGTAGAATGGTTCCTTACTGGAGTTCACCTTATTTTCACTGCTCATATTGAAATAGCCCAAGCATTAGTATTTAAATGTTGTGCATTAGATATTATTCAAATATTCCTTAATTCAATGCTTAACTTTAATGTTAAATATTTAAGTAAACACTTCAATAGTTATATTCAGTTCTTAATGTATACGGAAAAGTATAAAACTCTACAGTTAACCGCCTATTATGGCTAAATTCGCAATACATAATAGGGAGGATAACGTGGGTGTGGCTATAGAGGATATTAAGGCTGGGGATGAGGCTCAAGGTATATACATTGAGGATAAGTCCAATGGACCAGTAATTAAGGCTATGGAAGATATTCCACTTGGTCACAAGATAGCCCTAAGGGACATTAAGGCTGGTGAAAGGGTTATTAAGTATGGTAGGGTGATTGGGGTTGCGGTGAAGGACATTAAGGTGGGGGAGCATGTTCATATACATAATTTAAAATCACTAAGATGGAGTAATTTAGGTAAAAAGAGGTGATCGCAATGGCAAACAAGTACCCAACCATTAAGGCTTACGTTAGGCCCGATGGAAGCGTAGGGGTAAGAAACCACGTAGCCGTAATACCCATTGATGACTTATCAAACACCGCAGCCTTAGGTGTAGCTAAGTTAATTAGGGGTACCGTAGCCATACCACACCCATACGGTAGGTTACAGTTTGGTAGGGACCTGGACCTACTGTTTCATGTACTATCTGGTACAGGGGCTAACCCTAACGTCTATGGCGCCATAGTTATTGGTATTGAGGATAGTTGGGCCAATAAGGTTGCGGATGCGATAGCTAAGACGGGTAAACCAGTGTACGTGTTTGGTATTGAGGGTAACGGTGACTTAAGGACTATTGAGATGGCTGCTAGGAAGGCTAAGGAGCTTGTGCAGGATGCTGGGGAAGTACAGAGGACTGAGGTTGACTTAACAAGCATCATGTTTAGCATTAAGTGCGGTGAGTCGGACACTACATCCGGCCTAGCCTCAAACCCAGCATTAGGGTATACTGTAGATAAGTTAGTGGACCTAGGTAACACCGTAATGTTTGGTGAAACGTCAGAATTAACCGGTGCAGAGGATATTGTTGCCGGCCGTATAAAGGATCCTAAATTAAGGGAAAAATTCATGAGAATCTACAACGAGTACATTGAGGTTATTGAGAGGGAAGGAGTTGACCTACTTGGTTCACAGCCAACTGAAGGTAACATTAAGGGTGGCTTATCGACAATAGAGGAGAAGGCACTTGGTAACATACAGAAGTTGGGCACTAGGCCAATTACATGCGTTGCGGACTACCTTGATCCAGTACCAAGGAATGCGGGCCTATGCTTCGTTAATACGTCATCAGCCGCAGCCGAGGCTGTAACACTATTCGCCGCTAAGGGTTCCGTGCTGCACTTCTTCACCACTGGTCAAGGTAATGTCGTGGGTCATCCAATAATACCGGTGGTTAAAATTTCAGCTAACCCGAAGACTATCATGGCGATGGGTGAACACATTGATGTTGATGTTTCCGACCTACTGAAGCTTAAGGTAAGCCTTCAGGAGGCTGGAGACAGGATACTAAACTATGCGTTAAGGGTAATGAATGGTAGGTTAACTGCAGCTGAGACCCTGCAGCATGATGAATTCTCACCCATTAAACTATACGTGAGTGCGTGAATTGAAATGCCTAAGTTAACCACAGTTAAACCAATACCCATCTCAATACAGTACATTGATGATCCACCCACCGTATTTCAGGAAGCCTGGGGTCGTCAATTATACGTTAAGGTTGAGTTGGGCGATGTTGTTGGCTGGGGTGAGGTACTGGTTTACGGTAGTGGTATCGTTGATTCATACGTTGGGGTATTTAATGATGTTGTAACCCCAGCGGTTACCGGTGAATTAATTGAAAATGCAAGCGATATATACAGGTTAATTAGTAGACTTGAGAAGCTCCTGTTTACAGCGGGTCTATGTGGTGTTGTGACGGGTACCATTGGGGGTCTTGAAATGGCCCTATGGGATGCCCTAGGTAAGTACCTTAATAAGCCGGTTAGTGACTTACTAGGCCCCAGGGTTAGAGATAGGTTGCCGGTTTACGCCAGTTTCCCCAGGTACTCAATAGTTGACTACGTTGTTAAGGCTGTTAATAAGGCATTAAATAGCGGGTTTAACACTGTTAAGCTTCATCAACATGTTAACGATGCCCTTGAGTCCATTAAGGCAATTAGAGAGAACATTGGTTATGGTATTAGCGTTGCATTAGACTTAAACGCCGCCTTCGATAAGCCTGAGAAGGCGTTAGACTTCCTGAATAAGGTGCATAGGTATGAACCTTACTGGGTTGAGGAACCAACATGGCCTCCAAATGACTATGAACTACTCGCTTACGTAGCTAATAAGTCGCCAGTGCCAATAGCGGCTGGTGAGAATGAGTACTATATTCATGGGTTCAGGGAATTGGCACATATTGGGTTAACTTATGTTCAACCAGACATATCTAAGGTGGGGGGTTTAATTAAGTTCGTTGACGTTGTTAAGGCAATTGCAGCATTAGGTAAACCAGTGGCCCCTCACCATAGGCCTCATAAGTCAATACTAGCTCACTTATACACACTTCACGCGGCTTCAGTAATGAGTAGCATAGCTATTGTTGAATGGCCACTGACTTGGGTGAAAGACATATATGATATAGATGTAGAGGTTAAGGATGGGGAAGTAAGCTTAACAGGACTTAAGGGTAGTGGGGTTGGGGTTAACGTGGATGAGTGGGCCTTAGGCAAGTACCCATACGTAAGTAAGTATGCGCCGTTAATGTTCCACTGAACCACTGGTTATGGGCCTCGACTTTAATGAGGTTCATTCAATGTTTAAAAGTTAAGCCAACCTAAGCTTAGGTAATGATTGACGCCGTGTATGAGTACCTACTTGGCTTAGCCCTAGGCTTATCTCTGGCTGTACCACCAGGTCCCATGAATGCGTTAATAGCTGCTGAGGCCCTGAAGACTCCTCTTCACGGTACTGCAGTGGGGGCTGGGGCAATGTCAGCTGACGCAACCCTAATGGTGTTAACCTACTTCCTGTATAGGCTTGTGAAGCCCTACGTATCATATGTGTACTTCATCGGTGGCGGCGTAATGATATACTTAGCAGTGTTAATGTTAAGGTCCTCTAACATTACTACTAGTGTTCATGGCTTAGGCAGTGTAATTAGGAATTACACTAAAGGGTACGCCATGGGCATCACGAATCCTTACCAAATAGGCTGGTGGTTATCAGCCGGGTTAACGTTAATATCAATAATGGGTGTATTCAGTATTGCAGGCTTATTCACAGGTATTTTAATGTGGATAGTCACGTATCCACTGGCAGTATACACTGGGAAGAAGTACCTTGGGGGTAAGTATGAAGTTATTGTTAGGGTGATTTCGGGAATTGCAATAATGGGTTTTGCAGTCTACTTCATATACGTTGGTTTAACACTACTTTTGAGGAGCATACTGCCTTAGAACCCTCTCAGCCTCATCCCTATACGGTATCATCCAATCAATACCAAGTTGCTTCAAATACTCATGGGTTGGTAAACCAGTTTCAGGATCCCAACCCCTCAGCCTATAGAATTCCTTAACAGCCTCCTCAATTTCCTCACGCTTAAACTTCGGTCCCTGCTCATCAACAATCATCTTCCTTGGTACTTGACTCCACACATCCACGTAACCTAACAGTATATGCCATATCCTAGCTATCGTATCTATCCTAGTGCTTACCCTTAGTGCGTATTCACCATTAATGTTCTTACCAGTTGCTAAGTTATACAACTTAACCATATCATCCACTGAGTATGGGTTAAACACGCAGAGTCCCATCGCATCCATTACAACTTTCCTATCCCTATCATTTATCATTGACTCCACAGTATTCTTAAGTGGCGTATCTGGATCATGCATCTGTGGCCAGCCCCTAAGGTGGCTTCCACCAACGTCTGCCGTTAAGTATGATATCACCAGTCCCCTTAATGGGCCATTAGGGTACCAGGCCGGTAAGGCTATCTTCTTAAAGTGAACAGCGTACTCTGCCCCTTTACCAAGCAATTCGGCGGCGTCTGCAACACCCTGTGCTAATACCTTCCCTAACCCTCTTTGATAGGCTATGTCCTCAATCATCTTAACTAGGGCTTCACCATTACCAAACCTTAACTCAACATTACCAGTATCCTCCCTTGTTAGTAAGCCCTTCTCGTAAAGCTCCATGGCCCACCCAATAACGTTACCAACACCTATTGCATCCAAGCCGAGGTCATTAGCTAACCTATTAGCCTTGAGGAAGTATCTCTCATCAAAGACCCCTGTGGCTGAGCCTATTAGGCCCAGTGTCTCGTATTCAGGCTTAACGTAATCCTCTTCACCAGGTATCCTAAACCACCTTGAGCATTTAATTGGGCATAATGCACCAATTATCTTAATGGGCTTCTGTGGGAAGTTAACCTCAAGGCCGATTTCTTTGAAATGTGCACCAGTGAGTTTGCGTGCAAGTTCCTCCTCAAGCCTTGGCCTACCGTAGTTGAAGGCTGGCGCTGTCCCTATTGAGCCACTGTACATTAAACCATTGGTTGTGCCGAACTCCCTAGACTCTGAGGTATTAGGTGATGTTTGGAACCTCCTGTATATGTCGAGGGCTGCCTTCAGGAACCCATCAGGGTCAGCAACCTTAATGTCTGGTACACCGTGAGCTGCAATTGCCTTAAGCTTCTTACTACCGAATACTGCCCCAAGACCACCCCTACCTCCGGCTCTCTCACCCTCAACCATTATGTTAGATATTTTAACTAAGTTCTCCCCAGCTGGTCCAATAACCATTACTGAAGCAGCCCTGTTAGTCTCCTCCCTAACAGCCCTAGTGGCCTCCCTAGTGGTCATTCCCCAAATCCTTGAGGCATCCCTAATCTCCACCTTGCCCTTATTCACCCATAGGTACACTGGTTCATTGGATGCACCTTCAATTATTAATGCATCGAAACCAGCTCCCCTAAGCATGTATGAGAACCATTCTCCAACGCTAGTGTCGTGAATTAAGTTGCTTAGTGGGCTTACTGCACCCACTATAGTTTTCGCTGACGCTGGGGCTAATCCAGCTAATGCGCCAGCAGCTATAACAATCTTATTATCGCTTGATAACGGGTTAGTGCCAGGCTTAACCTCCCTGGATAGTATACCGTAGACGAAACCCTTACCACCTATAAAGGTGTCTATTAGCCACCCAGGCGTTTCCTCAATTGAAACCTTACCAATGCTTAAATTAACCCTCGCAATCCTATTCGTATAACCTAGCATAAGAGTTCACTACTAAGTTATGTGTTAATAAACATTTCTTTACTGTTAAGTCTTATTTAAGGTTTATTTCCCTATGCAGGCCTTATGGTGCAAGGTTTAAATAAGCCTAATCCATGTAGGGGTGTGTTTAGGGTAATAACAGTAGAGGACTACATTAGGGTTCCCCCCTCAGTGTTTAATGAGCCTATTGATAAGATTGCCTACGAGCAATTAAGGGCTAATTATGAGGGTAGGGTGGATAGGGAGTTAGGAGTCTTCGTAGCAGTCTTCGACGTTAAGGTTGATAAGAGGGGTGTGATAGTTTATGGTGACGGTGCAACCTACCACAAGGTCTCATTTAAGGCCCTTGTCTTTGTTCCACTAATTAATGAGATTGTTGAAGGGGATGTAGTGGATGTTAAGGAGTATGGTGCTCACGTTAGGCTTGGTGCCCTGACAGCCTTTGTACATAGATCTCAAGTAATGGATGAAAACGTTGTTCTCTTTGATAGGCAAAGCGGTGTTTTCATGGGGGAGAAGAATAGGCAGAAGAAGGTTGGGAGAGGGGATGTGGTAAGAGCAAGGATAGTGGGGGTTAGTTACGTATCAACTGCCAATGGGGTTAGGTTGAATGTATCAATGACGATGAGGCAACCCTTCCTAGGGAAGATAGAGTGGATAGAGGAGGCTACTAAGGCTAAGAAGAAGCCTCAAAGTAAGCCAGGGCAATGATTTTCAAAGGATTATGCCAATGGGAGTAACTCAGAAAATAATACAGTGACTTAATCACAATCTTAAGTACAGCCAGCCATCAGCCATCTTCCTCACAATTTCCCCTACCCCAGCATTAACGGTTACAACACCATTAATTAATTCCCCCTCATTAATGTTACTTAGCCTCATTGCATTTCTACACGCTACAATCAGAACACCCATTCTAATAAGCTCATTAATATCATCCTCATATTCACTACCCTTAACTAATGCCTTAACGGCGGTTTGGTTAAAAACAACCTCAAGCTGTACATCACTTACATCATTAAGCAGGTTCCTACATGATATCAACGCCGCCTTAACCTTCTCTAAGTCTGATACGTGTGCAACAACCTTATGAACCATAATTATCAGTGGGCATTAGTACATTAATAATAAATCCTTTATTTCACATAGTCGTCTTCACCTATGCTGCATATAGGTTACGGGCTCATAAAATCTAATGAGAAGTTTCGCTTTTTAGTGGTGGGGTATGGTTTATTAGGCGTTTTGCGAGCATTATGTTTAAGTTAGTGCGCTGTGGGTCTGGCAGGTGTGATGCCACGCCTGTGAGGGGTGCTTGAGCCATGAGGGACGCCCTAATGAGTATAGAACCCCACCCTTCAAGACAGGGAGCCGTCAGCTAAGAGAAGATGCCTTAAAAGGCAAGGGTTTAGATTACTATAATTGGGTGATTAACGTGGAAATTTACGTAGGTACTTCAGGTTGGTTATACAATTGGAATAGGGGTCGTTCCCTAGATTGGTATGTTAAGTATAGTGGGTTGAATGCAGTTGAGTTGAATTCATCATTCTATAGGTTACCTAAACCTAAAGTTGTTAACTCATGGGTTAATAAGGCTTCGGCACTAAGATGGTCAATTAAGGCCTATAGGTACATTAGCCATGTAGCTAAACTCAGTGGTAATGCCCTTAAGGAGTGGCGTAAGATGATTGAATTGTTTAAACCACTTAATAATAGTATTGACTTCTACCTAATTCAATTACCCCCATCTTTCAAGTACACTGATGATAACCTAAATAGGCTTCATGACTTTATAAGTGAAATAGGAGGTGGTGAAAAGGTTGCGATTGAGTTTAGGGAACGCGGCTGGTTCAATAATAATGTAGTTAACACTATTAATGAAATCGGAGTCACCGTGGTGTCTGTAGACTCCCCGGATATTAAATGGGTAGGGTCTAATAATGGAGTAGTTTACCTAAGGATGCATGGAAGAAGTAACTGGTACTTCCACAATTATAGTGATGGTGAATTACGTGAAGTCGCTAATGAAATAATGGCCCTTAACCCAGTTAAGGTATATATCTTCTTCAATAATGACCACTGGATGTTGGAGAACGCTAAGACTATGCTAAGTATCTTAAGGAACCTTTAATAATGAATCAAGTAATATATGAGCGGAGGACTTTAAACTATTGCCCATCATTAAGTGGTATTAGGGTTACTGCCGCCGCCTTATATTCACTTATCTTACCGTTAATAATGTACCTTACCTCAAGTGGTGCTATAAGTGGTTTATTAACCCTATCCAAGTCATCTAATGATATCCTAGGGCAAGCCTCAATAACAATTGCGTCAGCATCAATATTGTTTATAGTTTCGGATGAAACCTCGTCAACGTAAAGTATGAAGGCGTCTTTTCCATTCTGCCGCAGCCTGCGTTTAACACTTAATGCGTGGTTAATGTTACCTTGACCTGGCTTACTAGTTAATACTATGGCTATCCTCCTCGCCTCCATGGCCTTAAGCAGGGAATTAACCTTCAAACTAATGTACTTCCTGTAAACAGGTTCAATATCCTCCACAATAACTCTATGTGGATCAGCCACCATTACTCTTGAACTTGGGTTAATTAACTTAGCAGTCAATGCGTAGAAGTAACCACCTGAAACAACCACAACCTTATCAGCCTTAACGGGCATGAAGCATCCGGTGAATGGCCCCAATGCGGTACCATGTATCCTCTTAGCCAGAGATTCCGCGTAAAGCTTGTAAAGAATTGGGTAAAGGACGAATGAACCCTCATACTTTCCTAGGTTCCTAGCCAATGCCTCAACAACATCATCATCAGGTACATAGTAGGCTGGTAAAATATATGCTTTAAACCCCTTACCAGTAATCACTGTCTTCACACCATTCTTCTCGGCAACGTAACCATTCATCCTCATTAATGAAGCAATATTTGGGGGTAATGCGTGGCCAATGTGTATAAGATCAAAACCAGGTGGGGGAGCAATTATGTCGCATGCCCCCCAAGCATTCCTACCACTTACAATAACCTCCTTAACACCATACTTCTCAGTGATTATTCTCGATAATGCCACAGCAACCTTATTAAGGCCTATTGGAGCTTCAATCATGACTTTATCCTTAATTAATCCCATCACCTCATCAATACCCTCCACTAAAACACCCTCAATCATCATTACTTTTTCATTAGGCTCTAGGTTAATAAACCCTACATGGGGTGCTTAGCTGAAATGCGCAGTGAATTAAGGTATAGTTACTATGATTTAATTGAGAGGATTGCGGAGACTTCAGCCTTAGCAGTATTAACGACGGCCATTGGGATAACCTTTAATGAAGGTATGGTTATGATAATAGTAACCACGTTAACAATGCTCCCTGTGCTTCTATTTCCCTTCGCTAAGAATTACGCAACAATAAGTGCACTATACTTGGCCTTAGCCTTAATAACCTATAGCAACATTAATTCACTAGGGTTCGTAAATGAGTTAATAGTCATGGTAGGCGTTTCAATGGCTGTTTTACTAACAATCATTCAACTACCAGTATGGTTACGTTACCTTCTACTTGGTGCTTATTATGTGCTCGTGGTCACTTCAACAGCTAACACGTACTCCTTAATATACATTATATTCAGTTTCCTACTATTAATGTATATGGCAGTGAGGGCATCCAGTGGTCCCCTTCAATCAACCTACAAGTACCCACCTTGGGTGATGTATGTTCTCTCAATATCCCCCCTAGTGCTAATTCTCCTTAGCCAAAGATTAAATGCCAACGTATCTCAAGCTGCACCAAGCATACTGGCTAGCTTTGTATTAACAATACCGCTGATTAAGTCAAGTAGGCTTAAGCGGGCTTTAGCTGTTGCATTATCATCGATTCCACTCGTCTTCATACCGCAAGCATCTTTTCTCCTAATCCCAGCATTAGCAACGTTCAGGAGGGTGAGGTTCCATAAGGGTGTGCCACCGCCTGAAACATGGGTTGATGCATGGATTGGTGGTCGCTACTACATTGAGAAGGTTATTGATATTGGAGGCTTCAGTTACGTATTACTGGGTCGTTACGGTAATGAGAAGTACGCTATTAAGGTTCTTAGGTACACTAGTCCTAGTAATACTCCATTGGCCAGTGACTTAAAGGTTGTTCAATCGTTTAAGAGGGAGATGACTAGCTACCTACTGGTTAACAGTGATAGGGTGGTTAAGGTATATGAAATACACATAAATGAGGATAAACTACCCTACAGGAACCTTGAGTCCTACCTGGAGGATCCACCTTACATAGTCATGGATTACATGGAGTATGGTTCATTAAGACGTTACCTTAGGGAGAAAGGTAAGTTAGATGTAGCTGAGGCCGTTAGGATAACTTACGAGATAGCTGTTGCCTTAAAGGAACTACATAGCATGGGTATGCTTCACCTTGATCTTAAGCCGGAGAACGTTTTATTTAAGGATAAGAATAGGAGAGTTGTTAAGCTTGGTGACTTGGGGGCTTCAAGAGTTTATGCAGGGCAGAGGGTTGAAATATCCCAATTCTCACTGGCGTATTCAGCCCCCGAGGTTCTTATGAATAAGGCAGCCACAGATAAGGCTGACGTATACTCCCTGGGTTTAATAATGTACGAGATGCTCATGGGCTTCAACCCGCAGCAGTATACCCTAAGGGGCATTACGCCACCCATGGATCCACGTATACCTCCACCGATTGCCAGTATCATACTAAGAAGCCTAAGTGTGGATCCTCAAATGCGTCCAAGCATTGATGAGATTATTGCGGTGCTCAGCGTTTTCACGGCCCCTCCATCACCTTAACCAGTGGATTAGCTTAATCAAGGGTCTTAATGATTAATGAAGCTGCGGTTAGATGCAGTGTGGGTTCAAACTAATGAGGATACGTAACTAATGCTTGACCATAGTTAAATTAGCCTTGAATTAGATTTATCTTTAATATAGTGTATATTCCTAACCTTACCACTATCCCATCCCTTAATTCAACTTTATTAACGCGTTCGAAAACACCATTATTGTACACGTATGTGCCGTTCTTACTGTTTAAGTCAACTAGTACTATTGAGCCGCTGGGATCCTTGGATATCATTGCGTGCTTCCTTGAGACTGTTATATCCGGTACAACCACTATGTTGTCTGGTGCCCTCCCTATAGTTATTGAATCGAAGTAAACCACGTCAAGGTCTACTGCAGTGTTCTTAAGTGAGTCAACCGTTGATTCTATGAAAGTTATCCTAATTCTCTTAACAGGCTTTTGCTCCACATGCCTAGTGGTTTCTGTCCCCAGGTCCTTAACATTAAGTGTTGTATTACCCTTATTATTCTGCATTGCGGCATTCAATCTAATAGGTGTTTATATGCTTTTATACGCATCCCTACGCATATTGACGGAGGCTTAACTTAAGCGAGTTATCCTAACTCTAATGTTGTTAATCCAAATTACGTAAGATTCACTTGGTTCCACCACTATAGAGTCAACGCCTTTAAGCTTACCCTTATCCTCAATCATTAACCCCTTACCCGTAACAGTAACCTTACCCTTATCGTTAGTTATTATGATGGATAGGTCCGTTACCTTAACTGGCAGAATAATATCACTGCCTTTACCGCTCCCCACTGTAACTCTATTCCTCACTAGGATTATCTTATTGAACTCGAGTTGCGGATCAATTAAACTAATCCTAATGCTTGGTATCCTTTGGCATATTGATACATCAACTAGGATTGTCATATACATTCCGAAGCCTAACGCAATACCCATTAGTATGGATGTAGCCATGGCGTAGAATGATTGATAGGTTAATGCTGAGTATATTGAAATATACAATAGTGCAGTGATACCGCCCACTAATCCATTAGCGCTTTTACAAGTTATGATCCTTTCCCTGACGTACACCCTAGTGAGTAGAACCATTGCTGATGAAACCAGTAGAAGGAATAGTAGTATTGATAATGAGGTACCCACACCTATCGGCATCTTGAACATGTACCTAACTAGGATATCGTAAAGCATAACTAAAAGTATTAGAAGTGCTATGGCTGGTGCATTACGAAGTATCAATGTTTCCACTTCAGACGTTAGCTTTATCTTAACCATAATTAACACCCATGTAATCAGTAATGCGGCTATGCCTACTAGGCATAAGTTTAATGACATCCTTACTTTTAAGTAATTCAACTAGGGCCGCGTAAACTTCATTACCTCTCCTAATTGGTCCATTTTCAAGCGCCCTCTTAACAGTCTCCCTTATATGCCAATTACCTACAGTTACGAAGTATTCAGGTAAAACCTCCCTAAATATGATCACTTCGGCTGATCTACCAATACTATTAAGGTACTCTAAGGCAGATAACCTAGCAGCGTAAAAGCCCCCATCCATATCGCTGACTTTTCCCCTGTGATTCTCGTCAACAACATGCACCGCAGTTTCATTACTTAAGACTAAGGCTGAGGATGGGTACCACACTTCAATCCACCTAGCCCTATATGCACCAGGCCTAAGCACTATCATGAATCTGTTACCAAGGTACTCACCGTAGAAGAGTAAGTCCTCACTTAACTCAGGCATTAAAGTAACCCTGCTCCTTAACTTGTCACCTATTATTGAGTCCACTGCGGTAATAGCCCACCTAGTGGGCACTAGTTTCCTACTTCTTCTCCTACCCAACATGCCTACTGATAATGCCCTTACCAGTGGGTAAACCCCTATACCCGCTCTATAGGCTTCCCAAACTGCATCACCGGCCTCAACATCATCGTTAATTAACATCTCAATAGGCTTAGGTACCCTGGGGTTATTGTTAATCCTTATCCTTAAAGCCCTCGCGGAGGGAGGCGTGGGTGCCAGTAATTCATTAATGCTGAATCCAGTTAACTTACCCTTGAGTAGAGCCTCCATATCCACTGGTTTCTCTGAAACTGACGCCAATGATAATTCATTATCATAAAGCTTACTGACTTCATTAACCTTAACGGTGGTTGAGGCCGCAACCATAGATGACCTAAGCCTAATAATGTCAAATAGGCTTAATTTACCCCACCATTCACTTGGATTATCGTAACTAGAGGCTGCATCACCATGCACACCAGGCGGTATACTAACCATAACTCTCACTGATGGGTACCCATGCTCACCGATTATTACTGATGGTGGTGAGGAGCCATCGACATTGCCGTTAATATACCTTTCAATTCGACTTAGCGTAATCTTTCTCTCCAACAGTGGGCACTTGGGTAATCCACATAGGTTCCTGTATCCCTTACACGCTAAGCATAGCTCTGGCCTTATCCTAATTCCGGTCACTGCGACCTAAGCTATAGTAGTTAAGGGTATTTAAAACGTTTCAAGTAGGAATCCTAGTTACCTTTATTGTGAATGAGAATTCCCTAGTCTCATTGGGCTTAATGGTTATGAGACCCATTCCATTATGATATGCGTCAGGTGCTCCGCTCATGGGTTCAACAGCTACTGCATTAGGAATACCAGTGTAGACTTGGAGGTACTTCATGTTAACTCTAGTTATGGTTATTCCTGAGTATGATGAGGTTAATTCAATTGGGTCATCAACAATGAAGCAGTCATCCCACTCACCCTTACTTAATTCACGCCTTATTAACCTACCTGTAGGTATCTTATCCACTGCCTCACATTGATATGATTCCCCACCAGTCCTTATGTTCCAGTCACTGGAAACTAGGAAGTAAGGGTGAGCCCCAACTGTGAGTGGCGCATCTGAGGATCCGATGTTCCTTATTGTGAAACTCACCTTTAATGAATCACCACCGAGTTCATACTTGACCAGGATATCTAGTATTGATGGGTATCCACTATGCCTAAGCACGTAGTTAAGTAAGGCGGAGTTAACGGTTGATTCCTTCACTATGAAATCCTTATCAAGGACCAGACCATGGATTGCATGGTCCTCCCTAGGTGGCCACCACTTAACAGGCAACGTATACTTAACTCCATTAAACACGTATTCAGCTCCTTTAACCCTATTGGCGTACGGTATTAATATAGCCATACCTCCCCTAGTTGGTGCATCAAGATTACCCTTTAGGATCACATCCCTTCCCCCAATACTCCATGAATATAGGTAAGCCCCCTTCTCATAAATAATAGCCTCAGAGCTACCTTCCCTAAGCCTAATCATATCCTCCAGATCAAGCTGCGTAGTTAAAAGTATACCGTCATTAAATTAATGATATTAATCACGGCATTTCCACCGAGTCTCTACACTAAGAGTTCCTAATTGCTACGATTATGTAAGCGTTATCATGCTCAACATTACTTTCAATGGACTCACCCAGTATTTTCAAGAATCTTAGAAGCATCATGTAGCACACGTAGTCATCAGTCTTTATTACGAACCTTGATCCAATAGGCACTTTAACTAATTCTCTTGCTACTATATTCAATGGCGTGGGGCAACTCATACCACTAACGTTTATCTCATACTGCGTATTCATAGTAGGGGTTTAAGTTGATTTCTTTTTAGATGTGAAATAATTAGGCATAAAATGCAGCATAATCATTACTTTAAATTCAATTCAAGTAGTGGTGATGCTAATGAAAGTAAGCAAGGAGGAGAGGATTAGCAGGTTCCTGAACCACGTTGGCAAATATGCCTCAATAGGGGTTAACTTAGCGTCACTTGCATTAGGGTGTTCTGTTAAGGTTGACCTTTATAATGTACTGTATCCAGCGTTATCTATTGTTAAAAGGGAATTAGGTGAATTAAACATTAAGATAGCCCCACGTGAGGATGTGGCCGTTCTCAAGGGAAGTGAACTGGAGGTAATGAGAATTATAACTAGTGTTGATTCACCGAAGTTACCAATCAATAGCATTAATGATTTTAACCCAGATTCATTAATACTGCTTGTTGAGGCGTTTCAAGGCAATGCCAGTGACCCAGACTCATTCGCCAACGTTATGATAAAGTTGTTCAGGGAGTTAGCTAAGATAAATAGAGAAATAGTGATAGGTAAGGGACACAGCATAGTGAGTACGCAACCTAATGCAAGCGTTCATGTACTGGACTTCATTAAGACGAAGATTAAGGATGATGCATATACATTAGTTAATAATGATACAATACAAGTCATAGACCCTATGGATGAAATAGCATCCCGTAGGCAAGTCTCAGTGGCGTTAAATAACGCCCTTAATGACTTATTCTCTAAGGGTGCGTTTAAAGACCTTGAGTTTTACCCAATCTATGATGCACCAGGTGAGTATAATCATAAGTTATTTAATGAGGTGAAGACTTATGTTAATGAGTTAGGTGGGAAACTGCATGAAGTTGAGCAGCCTAATTTAGGCTACTTATTGATAGGCTCCACAGTGGCCAGTAGGCTTGATAGGGAACCACCCATGTTTTACAGTGAGGTTAAGGAGGGGTTTAAGATTGTTGTGACAAGGCCATTCGGTGAATTAAGCATTATAGGGACTTACGTTGCCCTTCACGTTGACGAAGAGTTATATGATAAGTTTGAGAAGGAGATTATGAGTGTTGATGAGCTTGAGGAGATTAAGGAATACGCGCTAAGCCAAATGGCTAAGCCGAATATTGATGTTGCCAAGGTAATATACGGGCACTTACCTGAAATTGGGCGGAAATTCAACAGTGATGCACACATAGCGGCAACAATAGACATCAGTGGACCAGGGATATTTGTGTTTAAGGAGCTTGCGGAAACCGCCAATGTGAAAATTAGGCTAAGTAACATACCGTTAATAAGCCCTGAGGTGGCTGAGTTTGCGGCATCGAACTACGTTATTGCAGACGCTACGGCAGGCACTAATGGAGCAGTTGCCCTAGTGGTCTCCAGTGAGCTAGTTGATGATGTGCTTACTGAACTAGGAAGAATACCGGGTTTAAAACCCATGGTCATAGGCGAAGTTATTGGAAGAGGTGAGGGTGCTTTAATTGTCCCAGACTATGTGTCTAAGTACATTAAGGATAAGGCAATGCTTGCTAAGCTCACCATGGCGTCCAACATTCTTCAGGGTGTTGCTAGGCGGCATCCCGCATTAAGGCTTGCAAGGGCTGAAATAGTGGTTATGGGGAAAGTTCAGGGTGTTGGCTTTAGGCCATTGGTTAGGAGGAATGCGAAATCCCTTGGATTAACTGGTATTGCTAAGAATAATGAGGATGGTTCAGTCTCCATAATTGCGGAGGGTGAGGAGGGTAATATTAGGGCTTTCGTAGAGTCATTGAGGAACATTAATGTTGTGGAGATTAAGGAATTAAACATTAAGTGGAGTAACTATAAGGGTGAGTTCACGGACTTCACAATAGAATAATACTTAATATCACATTAAGGGGCTCCATGCGGTTGTGAATTCAGTAACCTAACGTAAGGTTAATTAATATCTATTACTTAGAGAAAACGTGGAGTCGGACCTGGAGTTTTCCAACATTGTATCAGTACTTAAGCTAGTGGAGGCTACAACGCAAAGGACCGTTATGGCTAAGGCTCTTTCAAGCCTACTTACTAAGACTCCCCCGCAAGTAATTGATAAGGTCATATACTTCCTATTAGGTAGCCTTAGACCTGATTGGGAAGGCGTGGAGCTAGGGTTAGCCGAGAGGCTTACGCTTAAGGCAATATCAATGGCCACAGGCTTACCAATGAGGCAGGTTGAGGAATTATACAAGAAGCTTGGTGACGCTGGTGAGGTGGCTAAGAGGGCTATTGAAATTAAGAAGAGTAAGGGTGTTGGTGGAACAATATTCGACTTCATTGGTACTGGCGTTAGGAAAACATTAACGATTAGTAAGGTTTACGACACCCTAATGGCCATAGCTAAGGCATCTGGGGAGGGTGCACAGGATACTAAGGTTAAGTTACTATCAAGTCTACTAACTGACGCTGAACCAGATGAGGCTAAGTACATTACTAGGTTCGTGATAGGGAGACTGAGGTTAGGGGTAGCTGACATGACAATCCTAGACGCCTTATCAGACGCCTTCGATGTGAATAGGGATTTACTGGAGAAGGCTTATCACGTTTACCCGGATCTCGGTAAGATAGCCAAGACCCTGGCTGAGGGGGGTGAGGATGCTGTTAAGGCAATTAGGGTTACACCAGGTGTACCAATACAACCAATGCTGGCTGAGAGGCTGAGTAGCCCTAAGGAGATTTTGAACAAGTTGGGTGGGGTTGCGATGTGTGAATTTAAGTATGATGGGGAAAGGATGCAGATACATAAGCTTAAGGATGGTACAGTTAAGATATTCAGTAGGAGGATGGAGGACATAACGAACCAATACCCTGATGTAGCTGAATACGCCCGTGAGGCGATTAACGCAGAGGAATTCATAGTTGAGGGTGAAGGCGTCGCTGTTGATCCATACACTGGTGAGTTTAAGCCATTTCAAGAGTTAATGCATAGGAAGAGGAAGCACAATATTAAGGAGGCTATTGAGGAGTATCCCATTAACCTATACTTATTTGACGTAATGTACGTTAATGGACAGGACTTAACAGACCTACCCTTACCAGATAGGAAGAAAGTGCTGTTCTCAATAATTAAGCCTCATGATCACGTATACCACGCTGAGTGGATAATAACTGATGACGCTGACTTACTTGAGAAATTCTTCCTTGACGCAATATCATCAGGCTGTGAGGGCGTTATGTGTAAGTCAATTAAAATAGGCTCAGTCTACGAGATGGGGGCTAGGGGTTGGTTATGGATTAAGTATAAGAGGGATTATAAGAGTGAACTATCAGACACAATGGACCTAGTTGTAGTTGGCGCATTCTGGGGACGTGGCAAGAGGGCTGGAGCCTACGGTGCACTCCTCCTAGCTGCATACGACCCTGACTCAGACCAATTCTACACGGTCTGTAAGGTTGGAAGCGGCTTCACCGACGAGGATCTTAAGAAGCTACCGCAGATGCTTGAGCCATATAAAATACCCCATAGGCACCCCAGGGTTGTGTCTAAGATGGAACCCGACGTGTGGTTTACACCAGGTCTAGTGCTAGAGATAACCGGCGCCGAGATAACAATGTCCCCTCTCCACACCTGCTGCTCAACAATGCTTAAGGGTGATGTTGGGTTAGCGATAAGGTTCCCAAGGTTCACTGGTAGGTATAGGACTGATAAGAGACCTGAGGACGCAACCACTGTTAAGGAGATATTTGAAATGTATGGAAGCCAGAAGAAGGTAAAGGTAACTGACCAAACACCCTGATTCGAGTTAGTTATTAAAACCCGCTTTACCGCATTTAAAGTGGGGCGTATGAGGGTGGGTCACTTAGGCGGCTACCCACCTGACACCCCCTTAGCCGTAACTCCTCCACATTTCTAGTACTTCCCCCTTGAAAGAACCCTGGCAGCAACTATTAATCCATGCCACACTGGCGCAGTTGGTGGTGAGTATGATAGGTCTGCGAAGAAGAAGTCATCGACAGTAGCCCCCTTGCCTATTAAGGCTGCTGCCGCGTCAATGTAGCCGGCAACAAGCCTATCCGTACCAATTACCTGAGCTCCAATAACTCTACCAGAATCCTCATCTGCAGTAAGCCTTATCGTAGCACTGCCCCCCTCTGGATAATAGTGGGCAGTTGTCTTAACCTTAACAGTCGCTGAATAGGGCTTAAACCCCCACTCCCTCGCCTGTCTCTCGGTTAAGCCGGTTCTGGCAACGTAAAGGTTGAACACCTTAGTTATTGCTGTTCCAAGCACTCCAGGAAACTTAAGGAACCTACCCTTAACCGCATTGGCACCTGCCACTTGCCCCATTTTATTGGCTGGAGGTGCGAGGGCAACATACATTCTCCTCCCGTTTATCATACTCCACGTTTCAGCCACATCACCCGCAGCGTAAATGCCTGGAACACTGGTCTCCATGTACTCATTAACGTAGACTGCCTTAGTTTCACCAAGCTTAACACCAGCCTTTAGGGCTAAGTCCACGTCAGGCTTAACCCCAACACCCATGAATACTTTATCAACCTCATACTCACCCTTTTCCGTTAAGATACCTTTAACCTCATCATCCCCCTTAAAGCCCACTACCCTTTCACCAAGGTGTAGTTCAACACCATTCCTAGTTAACTCCTCGTGTATTATCTTAGCCATATCCTCATCGAATGTTGTCGGTAATACGTGAGGCATCATTTCAAACAGCATCACCCTCTTACCCAAAGCCCTTAAAGCCTCAGCTAACTCAAGGCCTATGTAACCACCCCCAACCACAGCCACCTTACCAGCCCTCAGAGCCTCCTCCCTAAGCCTAGGCGCCTCATGGGGGAGTCTTAGGGTTAAAATACCCTTTAGGTCACTTCCCTCAATTGGGGGTATTATTGGCTTAGCCCCAGTGGCTATTATTAATGCGTCCCACTCATACTTAACCACATCATTACCCTCCCTAGTAAGCACTAAGTGCCTCGTTGAGTCAATGTCAATAGCCTCAGCATTAACCCTAACGTTAATCCTCCTCTCCCTAGCAAACTCCTCTGGACTATATATGGCTAATTCACCCGCATCCTTAACAACACCACCTATGTAGTATGGTATTCCACAGGGTGCATGGCTAATTAACGGTCCCTTTTCAATGAGAGTCACCTCAGCCTCAGGGTCAAGCCTCCTAGCCCTAGCCGCCGCTGATGCACCTGCAGCCCCAGCCCCTATTACAACTACTTTCCTAGCCATGGGGGTTAGGTTCCTTTACCTATATATGCATTATTCACCTGGGAAGCAGTGCACGTGAGTTAACTTTAAGTTGACGCGTGTTCACGGAAATATTAATAAAATAGGCCCGCAATGGTTCATGAGATGCAGGTAGCGTTATTCACAATATTATCCTCACTAACTGGGGGGCATGTGAGGATACTGGAAGCGTCCTCCAGGTACCCTAGGAGACCTACTTTCCTAATACCTAAGAATTACTACGTTAAGCTCCTTAACATGCTTGATGTTTACTTTGAGGGTAGGTTCAGGGACTTCGTAATCAATAATACCGTGGAGTTACCACCCATGGAGATAACCCACTTCTACGCTTACCCAAAGTACATTTATGATGCTGTAAGTAACATTAAGAGGGATTTACAGTACTTTGACTTATTCTATGTTCCACACGAGCATGTGGGCATGATGATGCTGCTTAAGAGCATTGGCATTAAGTGGACTGCCCTACTACAGTTAACCCCAGTAATTGGGGCTATTGACATTGATTTACCAATGAACCCAATAAGGTTAATGTCTCTGAACCTGAGGCTAAACGGCATGGGTTACATTGGGGATAAGTTATTCGAATACCTAATAGCTAAGGCAGTGTTATCTGGGGAGACTGTGCTTTCAGTATCTAAGTCAATACCCTATGAAATGAAGCTAATGGGTTTAAGCGCCAAGGTTAAGGTACTTGATCCAGGTGTGGGTATTGATGAGTCATGTTGGAGGTGCGGTGATAAGGACATTGACCTAGTGTTCTTCGGTAGGTTAAAGCGGGAGAAGGGTGTTTTTGACTTTATTAGAGTCCTAAACATTATGCATAGGAGGATGGGGCTTAAGCCTAAGGCAGTGATAATGGGTGCTGCTGATGATGATACACCAAGGGTAGTTAAGGCAAGGTTAAGGAAACTGGGGTTAAGTGAATTCACTGAAGTTAGGGTTAACTTAACGAGACGGGAACTGTTGAGTTACTTAGCTAGGGCAAGGGTATTCATATATCCGACTAGGTTAGATTCAATAGGCTTAGTTATTATTGAGGCTTTAGCCCATGGTGTGCCGGTGATTACTTATGACATACCTGCAATTAGGTTTAACTACAGGACTAGGGCAGTATTAAGGGTACCATTTAGGGATATTAACTCCATGGCTCTTGTTGCAGCTAAGTTACTTAACGATGAGGAGTATAGGGAGCAGTTAGCTAATGATGGCTTAATGTTCATTAGGAGATTCGACTGGACTAACGTTGCCCTTAATGAGTGGGAGATGCTGGGTAGAATAGCGTATGAGGAGGCTGAGGAGACTAGCGTTAAGGCACCTAAGGTAACTAACGCAATCCGTGTCATTTAGGTTTATGGGGCAAAGGTTTATCAGTAAGCCATGAGCAACGTTACTGATGATTATTAGGATTGCCACAAGGGGTTCAGCATTATCCATTAAGCAAGCTAGAATAGTGATGGATCGAATACTTGAGTTTAATAAGGATGTTGAGTTTAAGCTCATTATAGTTAAGACTACTGGTGATGTTAATTTAAGTAAGCCGCTTTACGAAATTGGGGTTAAGGGGATCTTCGAGAGGGAGGTTAACCATGCGGTTCTCAGGGGGGAGGCTGACGTGGCTGTACATAGCTTAAAGGACATGCCGGCGCAGATAAGTAATGATCTAGTGCTTGCGATGACGCCTCCAAGGGATGATCCAAGGGATGCCTTAGTATCCCTCAGGCAGTATAACGTGGATACGTTGCCCTCTAACTCCACAGTAGGTACATCAAGTCTCAGGAGGAGGGGATTCTTACTTTCACTGAGGCGCGACATCAACGTGAAGCCAATTAGGGGTAACGTTGATACAAGGATTAGGAAGCTTAAGGATAATGAATACGATGCATTAATTATGGCTATTGCAGGTCTGGAGAGGCTTAGCATTAGTGTTAATGTGAGTGAAATAAGCCCTGAGTTAATGCCACCAGCCCCTGGGCAAGGTATAATCGGTGTTGTTGCTAGAAGGGACAGGGAGGATTTAATTAAAGTGCTGAGACGCAGTAATGATGAGGAAACCTTCAAGGAAGCTGCAGCTGAGCGCGCCTTTCTAAGTAGAATAGGGGCAGGCTGCCACGTACCTTTAGGGGGTTTAGCGTTACTTGATGGCGAGCGCATTAACTTCACTTATGGGATAGTGGATCCTGATGGCTTTGAGAAGTTCATTAACTCAATTAGACTTAATGCGGTAGACCCGGAGGAGGCTGGTAAATTAGCTGCTGAGGATTTACTTAGGAATGCACGTGGATTAGTGACTAGGTTGCTTAAGCATACCTAGTTCCTTAGCGCAATTTAAGCAATACCTAACTAACCCAACCCTAATACTATGTACCCTACAGATTGGTTTACCACACCTTGCGCATAAGGATACGGCAAGCCTCTCACCACATATGTAGCATAGTGTACTACTGCATATTGAGCAAACACCCTTATCTTCATCGTAATCATCAAGGCAAACATGCCTACCGCATATCCTGCAGACCCTTGACGCCTCATTGATTAGGCATATTTCACATTTCATTAACTTAAGGGTGCTAAGTACCTTAATATGTCTGTCCTAGTCACTATGCCCACGGGCTTCTGCTCCTGATTAATCACTATTAATCTACCAATGTTGTAACTCATCATTAACCTCATGGCATCGTAAATATCTCTGTCCCAACTTATTATGGGAACTTCATGCCTCATGTAATCCTTGACTAATGCCGTGAAGGCTCCATCACTAAAGGCCTTAGCAATATCTGAGCTTGTTATTAAACCCATTAATTCACCATTATTGTTCACAACGGGTAATGCCCTAATCTTCCTATCTGCTATTACCTTAGCAACGCTTGTCAAGGGTTCATCATGCTTAACAACGGCTAATTCCTTCGTCATAACGTCAAGCACCTTAATCTTCGGTATTGCGAGAAGTTTCTTAATCACTATTACTAATTCCTTAGATAATGGATTATCCTCCAATACAATACCCTCGACGATTATCCTAGCATTTATAGTTGGCCCAATCCTAACATTATCACCTGGGTGAATCGTCTTAACGTTTCCAAGGATCTTTATTATAGCCTTACTCATGTATGGATTAAATACGTTAACTAACTCAATGCCTGTGGCGTAGACGTTAAGTGGCTTGCCATTAACGTATATTTGAGCAATATCATTAACTGGGTTAATCACCATTGGTGATTTAACGAATTCAACCGCCTTCTGTGATGGTATGAATCCACCATATGGCCCCGTCTTACTGTCCACAAGGTTCATTGCCTTTAAGGCAACCATAATGTTCCTTATAGTACCCTCATTCATCCCTAACCTATCTGCAATCTCCTTACTTTTTATCGGCCTTTTATGCATGTTATATAGTTCCAGCAGCGTCTCCACTACCCTCATGTATGTTGGTGGGAAGCTCATTCATAACAATAGTCAATAACTGGTTTATAAAATTATCTGACTATTAACATAACAGTAGAATCCACTGCCTAAACTGTTTACTACAATTAACGAATTAATAATGCTACGGATGCAACGCTAATTCGCTACTGTTGTTCACCATCAATAAGCCCTTCCTCGGTTATTTTGAATGTTGCCTCACTTTCAGGGTGCATTGGTGAATCAAGAATCCTGGCTACCCTAATGTTCTCCTTACCCTTCCTAAGCCAAATCCTGTACGTGGCTCCATGAGCTATAACATTGCCTCCAGCTGGCTTCAATGGATTCCCAAAGAACATGTCGGGCTGTGCTATTACTTGGTTAGTGACTACCACTGCAACATTGTATATGTCGGCTAATTTAAGTAATTGAGCAATATGGTGGTTAAGCTTCTGCTGCCTCTCAGCAAGGTTCTCCCTACCTGGGTACTCTGACCTAAAGTGTGCAACTAATGAGTCAACTATTATTAACCTAATGTTCTCCTTGGAAATTATCTTCTTAGCCTCATCAACTATAAGCATTTGGTGATCACTATTGTATGCCCTCGCGTAGAAAATGTTCTTTAAGGCTTCCTTAGGATCAAGTCCCCTGTATTTGGCTATTTGAACAATGCGTTCAGGCCTAAACGTATTCTCAGTGTCAATAAATAGAGCCCTACCATTTAAACCACCCTTATCCTCAGGGAGCTGAACCATTACTGATAACTGATGGCAGAAGTTAGTCTTACCTGACCCGAATTCACCCGCAAGCTCAGTTATAGCCCTAGTCTCAATCCCTCCACCAAGTAATTCATCAAGAGCCTTAACACCAGTTGAAATGTATTGAACATTCCTCTTCCGCTCATATACCTCAAGGGCAGTCACGAAGTTGTTTAAGCCAACAAGCCTCTGGGCAGCAGCTATGATTTGCCTAGCCCTATCCTCACTACCAAGAACATCTGCAAGCTCCTTAACCCCAGCGTAGGCTACGTCTAGGGCTGTATTGTAGCCTGACTCCCTAAGCTTCTGGGCTGTAACCCTACCTACACCCTCAATTTCCTCAACATCGTATGATTGCGATTGAGACTGAGGTACAGTAACCACTGGTGGTTTAGCAACCACCTCAGTATCCTCCTCATTATCAATAGGCTCCTCCACCTCATCAGCCTTCTCCCTCCTTCTTACCTGCGGCATACTACTCAAACTAGAGATGATGGTAATGCTTAAAAACCTAACTCTAATGATTACCTCCCCTTAATCCTCACTTAAGCCTAATGGTTAACAGATCCTCGTATATAGGCCCCCTTGGGGTTAAGGTACTCTTCTTAAGCGTAACTGAATCCACAGTCTGCCATCCAAAGTCGAAGTCCCTCCATTGGTTAATCAACTTACCTAACACACTAGCCCTACCTCTAACCCTAGCCACAGTTATGTGGGGCGTGAATTCCCTCTCATCACTAACCCCATACTTACCCACTAATTCCTCAACAGCATCATGAAGAGCCCTAAGCTGATCCTCACCTTCCTCAACACCAACCCAAATAACCCTTGGAGATGATATTGAAGGGAAGGCCCCAGTACCCTTCACATGCATTCTGAAGCTGTTGAAGCTTAAGTTACTTAAGTTATGTTTAAGTTCAGTAAGCAAATCATCCCTAACTTCACCTAGGAAGCGTAAAGTTATGTGAAGATTCTCATCCTCAACAGGCTTAACGTCAGCACCACTATTGGATACTGCATCCCTAAATGCAATTACCTTACTCCTCACCTCACTTGATAAGTCTACGGCTATGAATAACCTAACCATAGTTAATTTATCACCACAGGGAGTGATTAAAAGCATTACATCATTTTGTCTAAAGCCGTTTCACAACGTGCACTATGCTTCTTATTAAATTTTAGAGAATTAAGATTCCCCCAAAGGATTCAATGACTTAATACTCCAGTGAAGGATTAACACCTAATAGTGAATGGTTCTGGAAATTGTTAAACTAGGTCACTTATCTTCGCGTCTGAAACAGGGAACTTAATGTTCTTCCTTCTATTAACAATACCTGGATTAGCTAATTCCAGGAAGCCTAATCTTTCGAGGACTTTAAGTGCCCTCTGAACTAGATCAGGATTAATGCCTCTTGCAGTATCCTCAATTAGCCTAATTAACCCAACGCTCCAGTACCTGTTTAAGTACTGTCCAATTGATGAAACTAACCTAGTGGCTTCTTCAACACTTATCTTTAGTTCCGACGCAACTAACTGAGATAATTGTGATAGGGTTAATTGAGATGGATCAATAGTCTCATTACCAGTACTTTGGGCTTGCTCCTGAATCATAGGCTGATTAACAGCAACATTAGTAGGCGTGGTTTGTTCAAGCTGCTTAACGGATGCAGACTCGCCTTGCTTCTCCTGACCCTCAACAGTTGCTTCAGCGCCCTGGGTCTGTTCATTAATAGGTTCCTTAGTCTCATTGATTGCTGCTTGCCTTAACTCCTGCCCTCTTTCAGCGGCTTCCTCATTATTTAGAATATCCAGGAGGGTCTTCTGTCCCCTAATGCGTTTACGTTGGCTAACCTTAACATTCTCCTTCCTTCTAGACTTATCCTGCAGAATAATCTCACTGGGTAACTTAAGGTTAAGCACCTTACCCAGTAGCTCTACGTTACTATTAATCAAGGGTTCAGGAGGACCTAGTACTAAGTCCTTTTGTCTTTCCTGAATAAGCTTACTTAAGGATAAGTAAAGGGTGAGTAAACCTACATTGTTCTCTAGGGCCCACTGCCTTAATTCACTTAACTTAACTGCACGCTTCCTCTGAATGTATGCTAGTATTGTTCTTTTAACGTTATCTAGGTCCTCCATTTCTAACACTTCTGTTGACTGTAATGTACTTAATAAAACTTACTTAAACGGTAATTGTTTAAAGTTAGCTCAAGCCCAGTTATGTGTGGCTGAGGATTTAGCTAGCTTAGTGTCAACGCCTAGGAGGATTTCACTGCTTGCCTTACTTGAGGATGGGCCTAAGAGTGTTCAGGAGATTACTAGGCTTGTTCCCCACATGCCATTATCTATAATAGTTTATGATCTTGAGCAGATGAGGGCTAGGGGTATTGTTGTTAAGAGGAATGGAAAGTACTTCATAACGGATAAGGGTTCTGAATTACTTAGGAATATTCCAAGTGAGTTTAATGACATGCTGCGTGGCTTATCAACATTCTATAAGATGCTTAACGTAATCTCCCTGAGATCAGCCTGGGTTTACCTATACTACATTAACCCATTAATACTACTAGCAATATCAACACCACTGGTTCTACTAGGTGTATTAATGTCATGGATTGCTAACGTTAAGTTAGTTCTCCTATTTCCTTACGCTGGCTCAGCATTACCATGGTATGTTAGTGTAATTTCCTTAGCAATATACATAATGGTGGATTACATTGTTTCATATAGGTTAAAACCCATGATTACCCACCTTAGGGAATTAGCCAACGTAATGGTTTCCCTAGTCCCAATATCAGTGTCAGTAAGCCTAATGAGTCTACTCTACTACTTCACTACCCATGTAACGGAGCAGGTCCTAGTACCATTCTACATTATAAGTTATTTAGCGCCAATAATGTCATTAACCATACTAGCCACATTAACGGCACTAGATACTGGCGTTCCATTCGAGCACACTGCTATAACATACTTAGCAATATTATACATACCCTCAAGTATAGTGTACCTAACTGTAGCCAGCCTATAGTGACCATAGCTTGATCAATGCCTTATACTTACTGAGTAAGTTTTTTAAAGTATTCGGGACGCCCGAATAAATTCATGAGCACTAGTAGATCAATAAGTAGAGGTGGTACAATACTTGGCTTAACTGCGTTAGGTCACTTTATAAACGATGGAAACATGTGGCTAATACCAGGTATAGTACTCCCGATACTTAGTGAAATGGGTATTAACTACGCGATAATAGGTCTACTAGCCTCACTTTACGCCCTTGTCTCCGCCTTAGCTAGCCCACTAGTTCCCTTAACAATTAAGTGGAGTGGGGGACATATGAGGGCTATGTCAATTGGTATGGTACTATGGGGATTAGCGATAGGCATAGTGGCATTGGGGTTCCTAACTCATACACTATACTTAACTTACACCGGCATTATATTATCTGGCGTAGCTGCAGCTTACTACCACCCAGTGGGTAGTGCAGTGTTGTCGCATGAGTATGGTGGTAACGCTGGACTAGCATTAGGGATTAACGGTGCGTTCGGTAGCCTAGGTAGATCATTGTACCCACTATTAGCGTCAATAGCAGTCTTCAGTGTTGGAGCCATAGTAGGCTTTAACCTATGGATATTCTCACTAGTAGCAATTCTACTTGGTGTAGCAGTTCTCTTATATAGTGTCAATTACTTCGATGTTGACCCACCCACCAGGGATAGGGGATCCATGGCCTATGCAAGGAGTCTTGGAGTTTCAATAGGCCTCATAGTACTCTTAACCGTAATCACAATGCTTAGGAACATGGTTGGGCAAGGGGTTCAGACATTCATAGGTATTTACCTTAATAAGAACCTTCACATAAGTCTAGGCGTTAATTATGGGGTAACCCTTGCAATAGTGTTGTCATCGGCGATAATTGGTCAACCACTCCTAGGTTGGTTAAGCGATAGGATTGGTAGGAGATTAATGGCTTCACTGTCAACATTCGCCTTCGCAATCTTCTTTATACTATTCATATACACAGGTAACCTAATAATGGCGTTCTTCTCATTCATGTTCCTCCTAAGCAACTTTCCACTAATAATGGCAGTTGTAGGTGACTTATTCCCAAGAGAACTAGTTGGCTGGGCAACAAGCATAGTCTGGAATGTAGCGGTGACGGGAGGAAACGTGGCTGGTTCATTACTAACTGGGCTCCTTGCCCAATACTACTCCGCAACATATGGTCAATCCCTCGGCCTTGAACATGCTATGCTAGTTGTGTCGGCATTAGCCTTCGTATCAGGCGTATTATGGGTCTTTATACCAAGACCACCTAAAAGAAGTAAGATACCCCTCTTCTCCTAAACCCATAATGATAGGATGCTTCATAAGGGCTGAAAGGTGTTTTTAACTCCAAATTACCTTAAGCGCATTAAGTAGTACACATAGGTTATCTATAATTATAGCTTTCTCAAACTGAGTTAAGTGCCTAATCATTAGCGGATTCAATATTATCACAATGATCCTTAAGCCAGCCTTTAAATAAGCCTCGTAATCGTGTATAGTATCCCCTACCCCCATGGTGCTCTCTGGCTCACTATTCATTAGGCTAAGCGCCTTATTAATGGGTTCCGGGTCCGGCTTACCCTTACTAACATCGTCACCAGTTATGATGTAGTCAAGTAGATTAATCATGTTTACCGTTTCAAGAACTGTGTATGCGGAAACTCTATTTGATGAAGTTACGACACTCAGTTTAACTCCAATCCCTCTTAGAGTCTTCAATAATTCAATAGCGCAGGGCTTGGGTTTTGCAAGACCTACGAGTCTCTTGAAGTAGCTATTCTTCCTCTCCAAGAGTCTCTGCGCAAGCTCTAAATTACCTCCAGCTAGTTCTAAGGCTATTTCAGGGGCTCTCTTACCCAGTAGTTGATTAATATTAATACTAGCCACTACACCTAGGTCCCTTAATGCCATTTTCCACGCTTCACCGTGTATTATAGCTGTATCCGCAAGTGTACCATCTAAGTCAAGTACTACTCCCTTCAGCATGAGTACCTCCTTCAATGCATTTAGCTGTGTTCTTAAGCATTATTAGCATAATGCCTAGTGCCCTACTGTATTCAGGTTTAGATAATTCTTTAACTAAGTCATCAATGGTTACTTCAGGTGGATTAAGTAAATCAGCGTTATTCATGCTTGCGTTGAGGCAATTTAGCGAGTATGTTAACGTTATGAGTAGTGATGGGTTTATTAGGCTCAGCATGTTGAGTATCTTGGTTAACTTGTCTATTAAATCAATTACCTTAGGCTCGGTTAGCAGCTTCATTAGTGATGATAATGTTGACGATAAGTCAACATCAGCCAACACTGATAAACCAGCCCTATCCAGTTTATCCTCAATTCTCCTCATAGTTTCCAGTAGCTCCTTCAATTCCTCACATTGGCAATTACTACCCATACTTAATATTCGGTGGCTTTAAATATAAAGATTCCTAAAACAGTGGAGGTAGTTTTTAATACGTCTAGGGGACTATTAAACCATGATTAAGCTTATTGTAATTGGTGACACGCACGTAGTCAATGGTTCATTACCTGAGAATTGCCTAGTGAGGTTGATTAAGAGTGAACGCTTCGATTTCATAATTCACGTGGGTGATTTATCTAATGAACAGGTTTTAAGCGATTTAAAGAAGCTAGGCAATTTAATTGCAGTTGCTGGTGAAACTGACACTGTATTATTACCTGATAAGGAATTACTTGACCTTGAGGGTTTAAGGGTCCTCATTATTCATGGGCATCAGAAGGAGGCTAGGATGCATTTGAGGAGGATTGCCCATTACTTTAACGCTAGATTAGTGTTAACTGGGCACACTCACAAGCCTAGCATTCAGGATTTAGGTGAATCAATAGTGGTTAATCCGGGTTCACTCATGGGTTCTAATGGTGAGGACGGAACCATGGCCATTATTAATTTAGATTCAGGCATAATAAGGGTGAGGGTTCAGGGATGCGGATGGTTTAATGATTATGAGTACGGTAGGTTAATAACGAGGGCTGATGAATTCACTAGCCTTGGTTAATCCAAGTAATACTAATGATACTGGGTCAGTATCCTTCTTATGAGTTCACTGGCCTCTCTACCATTCCTAGCCTTAGCAATTATGGTGCCTTCACTTATCCTAAACCTACTGCCACAGTAGGGACACATGTGGCTTACTGAACCAAGTCTCACTGCTGAAGGCATACTGCACTTAGGGCACCTGACCACCAGGTACTCCATAATGTTGAGTTAAAGGAAATATAATAATAAACCTTTCCGTGGATACTTTAATAAATGGGTACTAGCTCCTTTACTGAAATGAGTAAAGTCAGTAAACTTAGTGGTCTCCCAGGTTTTAGAAGGATAAACCTTGGTGACGTAATCCTACTCATATTGAGTGAAGCAAAAATGGAGGCCCTAAGATTATTCATAATTATGTACCTCCTCAGAAACCACCTAGGGGTAAGTTACGAGTACCCACCATGGTACTCTAGTGATGTTTGGGACTCTTTAAGAGCATTGATTAGTGATGGCTTAGTTGATAGGTATAGTGGAGATAAGGGGATTACAATGATTACTATTACTGAAAGGGGCATCTCCAGGATTAATAGCCTGGTTAAGGAGTTAGGTGACTCAATGGTAATCATTGGGCCAGCATTAATAATGAGGGCAAGTGACCTACGGCTTAGGGTTAAGGAAATTACACGCACCTATGTTAATATGCCTCTTAGGGCATTAGCCTCAGTGGCTCTTTCTGATGCAGCCCATGAGAGGTATTATCTTGGGGATAGGTCTATTGCATCAAAGATGCTTTGGGAAGCATCAAGCATACTTTAATATATTTGCCTTAATTTAACTTAACTTAACACTATATTTGGTCTCACGTAAATTAACCTAGATTCCTTCAAGGCTATTCAATACTAGGTCTAAATAGATTGCTCATCATTGCTTTCATTAATCTCCTTACTAGATTGCCTCTTAGTAACTGACCTAACGTAATTAGAGAATGTTGCCTCAGCAATGTCCACTGATAAGGCTATTATTAACTGCAGTTCATGCATTATTCCAGCCATCTCCTCACTGCATGGTTTCCTCACTAGGTTAAACATTCTGCTTAATAATTCCTCCCTACTCATTATTACCTTTAATGCCTGCTCCTTAGACCCTGATTGGTATGAGTTTATTGCCCTAAGCGTATATGACCAAACATCCTTAATCCTATTGTTAAGCTCCTTTACGCAATCAGGCTCAATCTTCTGCATTCTCTTAAGCGTACTGGCTGTTCTATCTAGGGCATCGGCAACATGCTCCATATTCTTAACTATTATCGTATCATCTATTGACTCCTTAGGATCCCTGAAGGACAACTTCTTAATTGTCCTTAAGGCTAAGAAGTAAAGCTTATCAACCTGGTCATCCATTCCAACAGCCTCATCAAGTAGTGATGAGTCGCCGGATTCAAGGTATGTTGATATTTTATCAAACATAGCGTTAAGTATTGTTGAGGTGCTGTTTATAACCATCTTAAGATCTATGTTTGTTTCTGAAGTAGCTACCTTAACCATAATGCCTTCCTCACCTTCAAGTATGAGTGAGCCAGGTAACTTTGATTCAATAGTCTGGTAAGCCCGCCTAATGCTTTCCCTGGGGCCCTTAACCATTATATCATCGAAGCCTTCAATGTAGCCAGCTATTATTATCCTCATGGCTTCATCAGAACCCTCACCGGATGATAATACGGCTGTGTTGCTTGAACCATGTTCAGAAACAACAGGCTTTATTATTAACATGTCTTCCACAGCCTTAACCTCTATTAAGTCTCCAAGCCCAATATTTAGCGAATCAAGCCACTGTTTAGGTAACGTTACCCCTATGCTCTTCTCCCCAATTCTAATAACCCTACGGTACATTGACACGAGTACACTAAACTACCCACTAGTTAAAAAATCTTCACTCTAGAACACCCCTAAACACTCGTATTGATTCATATTAACTGCTCAGTAATATGCAATAAGATTAATGATTAGTTAAAAGCGGCAGCTGTTAAATACACCTAATAATACTTAGGTTTAAGCGTAACACATCATTAATGTCATTAACTTAAGACGAAAGCGTTAATTAGGTTAAGTAGCGTAGCCTAATATGCAGCCCTGGATCACCCTAGATAAGTTACTTAACGTTAACTATGATTACATTGAAAGGAGGATAGTTGACTTCATAAGAACTTACGTAAACAGTTCTGGGGCTAAGGGCGCTGTTATAGGGCTTAGTGGCGGTGTTGATTCAAGTGTTACAGCCTCATTATTAACTAAGGCCTTAGGCAAAGATAGGGTTCTTGCCTTAATAATGCCATTTAAGACAACGCCACCTGAGGATGTTAAGGACGCTGTTCAATTAGCCCAAATATTGGGCATAAGGTATTATATAGTGAACATTGACTCCATCAGGGCGTCATTCTCAAGCTCAATACCTGCATTTAGTGAAAACGAAGTAGTCGCCAATGGCAATATATTAGCTAGAATCAGGATGACTATACTGTACTACTACGCTAACATTAATGGTATGATAGTTGCAGGCACTGGAGATAAGAGTGAGCTACTAATAGGTTACTTTACTAAGTATGGTGATGGTGGTGTAGATATATTGCCAATAGGGGATATTTACAAGAGCCAAGTAAGGATGCTTGGGAGGCACTTAGGCTTACCTGAATCAATAGTCACAAAGCCCTCAAGCCCACGCCTATGGGAAGGCCAGACCGCTGAGGGTGAATTAGGTGTTAGCTACGCAGATATTGATGTGATTCTCCACGCCTTAGTAGACTTAAGAATGAGCCCCCAGAAGGCGCAGGAGGCTACAGGGAAGCCGCTTAGCCTTATCGAGCAGGTATGGAGGAGAGTAATCACAACTGAGCATAAGCGTAGAACCCCCGTGGTGCCTAGGGTTGGGTTAAGGACTATTGGGCTTGATTGGCGTATGCCAATTCATTACAGCGGCTACTAGCGGTTAATTCACGTGTATCTCGTATCCACCTGCATTTGTGTTAATGCTGGCCCTTAATTCAGTTCAGCATTAATGTTTTAAATTAATTAATCGAGTATCTTCAACCAGTGAAGTTAATTTAAATTACATAGGCATGAAGGTTGGGTTCAAGTCCGTTGCCGGCTTAACCTCCTTATCCTCAAGGGCTATTCTTATGTGCTTAGGTAAAGTAAACATGTGAACATGGGTTAACCCATCGTAATACCTAGTATTCCCTTTAACATGCTTCATTAAGGCATTATCAACGTCAGCCTGCGTTAATTGAAGCGCATCAGTAGTATCGCTAGCTACTATGAATCCCCAGGGGGCATCATAGGAATGCATGTATGACTGATACGGTCTCACTTTACTGAAAACGGTCCCAATAGTCCTGTATATCACTGATAGAACCCTTAAGGCATAAGCCATGTTAGTTGCCTGGGTGGCTAGGACCCCGTTAGCTGTGAGTCTACTTTTAGCGAGTTTATAGAACTCGATGGTGTAAAGAAGATAAGATGGACCCCCCTCCAATGGGTCTGTTGCATCAATTATTATTACGTCAAACTTTTCACTGGATTCCTCAAGGAACTTCCTCCCATCACCTATAATTAGCTTAAACCTACTATCGTAGAATGATCCACCATGCATCTCAGGTAAATACTCCTTGGAGACCTTAACAACCTCCTCATCAATATCAACCATCACCACCTCCTTAACAGTATCCCACTTAAGCACCTCCCTGGCAGTGGCGCCTTCCCCTCCACCAATTATGAGTACTCTCTCTGGGCTTCCATTAAGTACCATTGCTGGGTGAACCAGGGACTCATGATAAACATACTCATCAAATAATGAACTCTGAACCTTACCGTCAAGCACAAGAGCCTTACCTAAATCCTTAAACTCAACAACAGCTATCCTCTGGTACTTTGACTCACCTGAGTAAAGAACCCTGTTAACAGCCCTCAAATGCCAACTGAATGGGGTTTCAAACTCTATGAAGTACGTACCCATTCTACTAACTTGATCCATTACACTACTCATTACGCCTAATCGCCATGAGTAGAGTGTGGCTCCCTTATTAAGCATTCACCCAAGTAAGCTCCAATGAAATAACCTAGGTCTAGTCTCCCAGGGGCCAGCATAGTAATGAATCTAAGGTTATTTACCAAGATGTAGCTTATGCTACAGTAACAATTAATGAACACCATATGCAACGGAGCTGAGCCATATGTTTAACGTTAGGGAAGTAGCGGCGGGTGGATTCGAACCACCGACCTCGGGGTTATGAGCCCCGCAGGATACCAGGCTTCCCTACGCCGCTGAAGTTCTTGAAGAGGGACAGTGTTTATAAGGGTTTCCCCAGTTAATGTTAGTTATTTAGTAAGGAGTAATGGTAGGTAAATGGCATCGCATAAATTCATTAAATCCTAAACTTAACGACCTCTTACTAAATGATCAGTGAATTAATTAAACTTTATATTAGTATTAAATAGTATTTACATTTATTGCAGTAAAACTTATATTTTAAGGAAACTTACCTTATGTAATATGAGGCTTTCTGTGTTCTTAATAGGTACCTCTAAGGATTTCGTCGATAATGTCAAACAGTACCTACAGAAAAAGTTCCCTCACATTGAATTTGACTTCTTCACGGTCTCAAGTATTAATGAAGCATCAAGTACAGTGTCTAGGTTACCAGGCGACACTACTGGCGTATTGGTTTTTAATTCATGGAGTATACCAAGCATTGTTAGGCCAATTTTATCGAGGGGTATCCCAACAATACTGATATCTGACACTTACGGTGGCGCTGGTGAATTCCTAATGGAATACTCTAGGGCTCTTAAGTTGAATCTACCAGTGTTTGGTATTGTTGTGAGGGACTTATCCAGCTTAAGTTTACTTGATAAGTACGTAAGGATGCTTGAGACCATAGGCAGATTGAGGGATTCTAAAATTGTTGCAGTAGTTGGACCTGATGAATTGAATTTAATGCACCTAGAGTACCCGTTAAGCATAGACCTTTATGGCTTACGCGCTTACCTTCAGTCAATATTCGGTGTTAAGATAGAATTAGTTGATATAAGGCATTTTAATGAGAAGTACTACAGTAAGGTTACTGATGAGGAGGCTAAGCCCATTGCTGAGAGGTGGCTTAAGAATGCTGAAAAGGTTGTTGATCACACTATTGATGATTTAATTAAGCCAGCTAAGCTTTACCTAGCGCTCAGGAGGCTTGCCAGCGATTATAAGGCTGATGCAGTAACCATGGATGACATAGTTCTCTATAACAGTGGCTTCCTGGATACTTGGCCATGCTTGCCCTTCATGGAGCTTACACTCAGGGACAAGATAGTATCAATATGTGAGGGGGACTTAATTTCAGGAACATTAATGCTGCTAATGAAGTTTTACGCAAATGTTCCAGGCTTTATAAATGACCCAGCGCCAGACATGAGTAAGGGTGAGATAGTTTACTTCCACTGTTACGCGCCCATAAATGCTAAGGGTTTTGACTCAATGGAGTTAAGCCCATACATAATAACACCAGCCCATGGAGGTGGTAAGAAGCTTTCAATACATGTTAGGTTACCCGTCAATGAAACAGTAACAGTTGTTGGTTTAAGCCCAGAGGAGAGGACACTAGCCATACATACTGCTAGGGCGATTGATAATGAGTATCATTTAAGGGCGTGCGCCACAAAGCTAGTGGCTAAGGCTAATGTTGAAGCCCTAGCTAAGAATTGGGTTTGGAGGGCTGGATGGCATAGGGTTGTATTCTACGGTGATTGGAGAGGGGACTTAAAGATATTAGCAAGACTACTTGGGTTAAGGATTATTGAGGAGGATGCATGATTAAACTAGGCTTGGTTTAAGTCTCATTAATGAAAATCATCAGTCTATATTGGTTATGGAATTTCATATATTGACTATGAATTAAGTTAACAGCGATGGAGAAAGGTTTATAAAGCCTATGAGAGGGGAGTAACTCGAGGTGAGTAAAATGAACATACCAAGGAATAATCTCACATTAGGTCTACCTAAAGGAAACATAAGGAATAGAATTGTTAAGGCACAGGTTAGTAGTCCCTATATAGATTATGAGCAAGCTGATGAAAATACTCATAATGAAGTATTCGTAATTTATGGTGGATTAACATTTGCTGCATTCACTTATGACACTACTTTGAGAATGTACAGGACTAATTAATCTTAATTAATGCATTGAAACCGCATTAGGCAATTTAATGACCACTAAGCAAGCATATGGAATAATGTGCAATGTGGGATGTTTGAGAATGAGCATAGTGAATTTAATTATGGCATGAAGTATCCCCTACTCCATAGGAATTCAGCATACCTAGTACCCTTAATTTGCCTTAAGGGTACATTCACGTTAACTCTTATTAAATCCTCCGCATTAGGACCCTCCTTGCCTTTAACCAATATAATTCCCCCAGGTCCTACTGCTAATGATGAGCCTATTAGTCTCCAGCCTTTCCATGGACCCTTACTCATCTCGCCAACACTACTTACACCGATAATTGCCATGTCGTATAACCTAGCCATTGTTGTGTATGAGACAATCCAATGCTTCCCATATGATCCATCTAAGTAGCTTTCCTTACTTAAATCATACGTGGGTGGTACCGCCCAGCCTGATGGTGAAAGTATCATGATTGCCCCCATCCTTGCCATTGAGTGGGCTAAAACTAGGTTACTGGGTGCATTATCTATGCAAATATCTACTCCAATTCTACCATACTCAGTATCCACTACGCCAACCTTATCACCAACCTCATATATTTCCTGCTCCTCAGGGGTTAAGTTAATCTTCCTATACTTCCACATTAGTTCACCTCTTGGGGAGGCTAAAATCGCCGAATCATACACCTTACCATTGTCGCGTTCAGTTAAACCAGCAACAACGTATACTCCATGTGACTTAGCGGCGTCTACCAGGATATCACTATATTGGCCAGGTATTGGTTTAGCTAATTCAACCGCATCAGGGTTGAGCCAACCAATATCCAGTGTTTCAGGTAAAACAACAATACTACAACCCATGGATGCGGAACGTCTAATAGCTTCAACAGCCCTACTTAAATTACCTTCAACATCATTGAAGACAACCTTAATCTGCCCCATGCATACAGCCACCTCATTATTCATGGTTAATGCACCTAACTTCCAAGTCTACTAGAGTTAATTAACTTTCACCCAATGGATGCGAAATATCTTGCGCATAGGATTGAAACCGATATTTCCATTGTCCTTATGGACTATTGAAACTTCAAAGATTAACCAGCGGATGGTGAATAAAGCAAGTGGTACTGAGACCTCACTTAAGGTTAGTGAATACGCCTTAAAGGATAAGGTTCAAGCTTTTCATTAATACTAATGTTAATTATGCTGGGAAATATTTATATACCATATACTCACGTTGAGCGTAATGGGCGATCCTAAGAGGCCTAAGAAGAAGTATGTTGAGGGGAAACCGAAGAGGCTGTGGAATAGCGACTTATTGATGAGTGAGCTTAGGCTAATTGGTGAGTATGGTTTGAGGAATAAGAAGGAGCTTTGGTTAGCTAGGGCACTATTAAGGAGTATTAAGCATAGGGCTAGGGAGATACTTTCAGCTCCGATGGAAGTTAGGGAGGAGGCTGAGAAGAGGCTTAAGGATAGGTTATTTAGAATGGGGTTAATAAACGATGTTAGTATGCCACTTGATTCAGTGCTAGCCCTTGATGTAACGGCAATACTTGAACGCAGGCTTCAAACCATAGTGTATAGGAAGGGTATGGCTAGGTCTATTCATGAGGCTAGGCAGTTAATAGTTCATGGTCACATATCAATAAATGGTGTTAGGGTTAGGTCACCTGGTTACCTTGTCCCAAGGAGCCTTGAGGACTACGTAGGCTTCGCCCCAACATCACGCATAGTTAAGGCTAAGGTAACTCAAGTAAATAAAGAAGGGCAAGCGGCCAGTTCATAGATTTGAATAATGCTTAATAAGGAATCCCTTAACCCTACTAGTCAAGTATGAGGGGGTTGTTAGCAGTATTAATGTTCGCAGTGGTAATGTCGTTGATCACTATAGCTAACCCGCAGCTTAACCCAGCTACCAGTAGTTTAACTAATTCAACCCATGCAAGTAACTTCACTAAACCCATACTTAACATCACTCTTAGCGTTAATTTAGTTAGCTTAAATTATGAGAACTGGGTTAAATATCCAGTTAACAATGTAGTATCAACCCCCCTAAACTCATTCACACTAGTAGTTAATGCATCAATAATCAACTCCACCGCGCCCATTAATGAAAGTGCAGTATTAAGTGTTAGAATTAGTAACGTATACTCATACTCAACAACGCTTAACCTCACTGCTGGCTCCTATAAGCTGGTTAATGTATCAGTCTACTCATTACCATACGGTAATTACTCAATTAACGTTACCTTAAGCATCATCAATTTCACCACCAGTAAGTCTTACAGTCTAATAATGTATAAGCCAACAATAATTAGTGCTTATGTGACGCAATGTGGCTTAATCACATCACCAGTTAATAACTCTAAGGTAATCATACCTTACTCATCACCAGTATTAAACATTTTACTTTACTCAGCTGAGCCCGTTAAATTAAGGCTAGTCAGCAGTGTGGGTGCTCTTTCCTCATCCTATGATGTTACTATTAATGGGGAATACGTGTTCCAGGAACCATTAATGTTCATAAATGGTACAGTTTCAGCGCAGCTAACGTTTAATGGGCAATCCTACTCCACGTACTCATTTCAGGTTTATTCAGTGAAGCCATGGTACTCCATTAACCTTACCTATGGCTCAGTTTCCTTAAGGGTGTTTAATGGTTCAAGTATTCCTGTTATAACTGGGCATAGCGTAAGCTTCTATGGTTCATATTTAAGCAACTTAACTATGGGGATTATGATTAATGGCCAAGTCACCGGCAGTAGTTTCTTCATAGTTAATAGTGGATCTTATAGTGCTCAAGCATTATTCACTTACGGTAGTTGTGTGGTTGGGTTAATTAAATTCAACATAACTGCGTATCAGCCAGTAGCGTTAATTACCTCACCTAATTCAACAGTGCCGCTTGGTGTTGATTCTAGGGTAATCATTAATGTTAATGTGCCGGCCCCAATTACTGAGGAGTATGTTTACGTTTCACCATTATCACCTCAGCTTCCAGTAAGCATTACTGGTAGTCCAATTGCCCTAAAGGGTAATGGTGAATTCACGGTGGGGTTGCTTGCTCTTCAGCCGGGTCCAATGCCTCTAAACGTATCCTTAACGATGACTGATTATGGGGGTTACTCGTACTACTTCAGTACTATAATCCTACTTAATATACTTAAACCATCCATGAGTATTACGCCTGGGTTACTTTATGTAACGTATGGGGAATTAGCCAGCATGTTAATTAACTTAACCGCCGATGGCTACAGTATAGTTAATCAAACCCTTCAATACCAGGTTACTTTAAATGGGATCAATGTTGCATTGGGTTCAGTGAGCACAAATTCAAGTGGCTACGCGTTATTGTCATTTAAGCCTAATGAGACTGGGATCTACATAGTTTACGTAACCTACTCCCCATCCCAATCCTTCTCAATAACAAGCCAGGCTAAGATTATTGTTAAACCAGCTAAGGTCAATATAAGCTACCTAGTTAACTCAACCATAGTTTATGGAGATTCATTAAAGGTGACGGTTAACCTAAGCCCAGGCATAACGGCTTCAGTTTACCTATACTTAAATAAGACATTCATCGGCTACATTAATGTAATTAACGGTACGGGCTACACCTACGTGAAACCAAATAGAGCAGGTTACTTCAACTTAACCCTCTATTACCCGGGTTCCCAGAATTACCTACCATCAGCAGTTGAGTCATCCCTAATGGTACTGAGGGCGCCCTGTTTAATCAATGTGAACATTAATGGATCATTAATTGTTGGGGATAAGCTAATAATAAGTGGTAATGTAACCGCACCAATTAGTCAAGTGCCAATTTACGTGAATAAATCATTAATCATGGCTTACGTAACTAATGGTAAATTTCAAGAATCATACGTACCACCTTATCCTGGGGTATACAATATTACAGTGTACTGGCCTGGTAATATCAATTACCTATCATGTGGCTTTAATGAACTGGTAAAGGTCATTAAGGCGAATCCAAGAGTATTAATTAGGGTGCTTAATAATGGTACAATAGCCTCCGGCAGCTCAATAGTAATACTTGTATTAATTAAAGCTAATAATAGATTACCAACAGACGCGAATGCATCAATCCTTGTTAATTCAAGCGGAAAGATAAGTAGTATGAGTACCTTAGTTAGTAATGGAACAGTGTTAAGGATAGCTACCGATAAGGCTGGGCCATGGATTATTTACATCAAGTACCTTGGTAATGAATGGCTTAACGAGGCTCACGTAGGACCTATTGCAGTCTACGTTGTTGCAGGACTCTTTGGAATCCCATGGTACATTTTTACAATATACGCGTTGGCGATTATAATGGGTTTACTAATATCATTACTAATGCGCCACAGTTAATTGTAGGTGATATTGCCTCTGCAGCGTTCCGTTCAAGTAGAATGTTTAATAAATAGGTTACTTACCCTAATTGCTGTGGATTATAAATCAATTCCGGATAACGTGTGTCCAATATCGTACTTTGACACTACTCACCTGGTCTTACGCATACTCTACCATAGGGTAAACCTATGCTTATCACTAGGCCTAGACTGCATGGGATTACCCATAATTTCAACATCAGTATTAACCATGAGGAATTGCAGTAGGGATTCTGTATATAAATTATTTAGAAGATTAATTAGGGTGAGGAATAAGTTGGGAAGGAACATTAAGCTACTTGAACTAGGCGATATCAAAGTTTACTTAAGGATTTCTAAAAATAAGGGTAGTATTCATGTGTACAATAGCTACATGATGAATAACCGTGACTGCAGTAAATTAGATAACTGCATCACAATAAATAACGTGACCCTACTCTACATGTACCTATTAATACGGCTTTCCGGAAGGAACGTAATTCTCCTTAATGTTCCTGATGCCCTAATATGGATTGCTAGGGTTTTCGGTATAGAGACTGCCGTATCAATCCTAGACTTAATTCATAATTACATGGAGAAGGGTGAGCTCTCAAGTGAGGTTAATGTACTATTAAGTATGCTTAGTTTACTTGGGCTAAGGATTAGTAAAGAACAGTTTGAGAACGCATTATTACCGGCAAGGAGAATTCTACACGTGTTAAGAAGCACATAGCTTAATACATTTAATCAAAGATAAGATTCCCTCACTATTAAGCAACTCTTACTCATTCCGCTTCATTAACCTGTCAATGAACCAGGGTACAATTGAATTCTTAATAGCCGTAATCACCATGCTTAACTTGCCGCTTAACAGTTCTTTTGCAAGGAATCCTGCCCTGAGGTAGAAGACCCTGTAGGCGTATTGAAGCATTTTATCAGCCTGCTGCCTAGTGAACCTATAACCCCTCATGACTGCCCTCAATGTCGTGTAATGCTCCCAGTTCCAATCCTCAATAAGGTTCTCGTTAACGGCTTGATAATAAAGTGGAGTGCCAGGGTATGGTGTTGCTACCGTGAACTGTGCATAAGATGGGTTAAGCTTAGCGGCGAACTTAGCGGTTCTCTTCATGTCATCTATTGTTTCCCATGGGAAACCTATAACGAATGATGCTACTGCATTAACCTTAAGCTCATGAACCCATTCAAAGACCTTAATGGCCTGCTCAATGGTTATCCTTTTACCAATCCTATTTATGGTGTCTTGACTAGCTGATTCGACACCAAAGTAAAGGGCTGTGCAACCGTGGTTTAGTAAGTCGCTCATCATCCTCCTATCAATAGTATCAACCCTTGAACCACAGGAGAAGTTTATGTCGAGTTTCCTTTCCCTTAACTCCCTTAAAAAGTCGTAAACAAATCTCTTACCTAGGGTGAACTCATCATCAGTGAAGACTACAGTATTAGTGTTGTACTTATTAACAGCCTCTTCAATTTCATCCACGACATTCTTCGCAGACCTATACCTAATTAACCTACCCCAGTAGTATGATGTTGAGCAGAAGGAGCAACCGTATGGGCAACCACGGCTAGCCATGACGTGAATTATCCTAATTGGTTTACCGAATATTGTGTACTTATCCATTGGCAGTAGGTGACGTGCTGGAAATGGTAACTCATCAAGGTTCCTTATGGGTGGCCTATCCCTTGTCCTAATAACCTCACCACCACTACTGAAAACTATGCCATTAACCTCCTTGAGAGCATCCTTATTCATTCCCATCTTCTCAATGGTGTTGATGAGGTCCAGTGTAGTGTACTCCCCCTCGCCTCTAACCACTACATCAACCCCATTGTTTAACGCCTCCTCATACATGAATGATGCATGTGGTCCACCCATCATTATGGGCAAGTCCTTATCATACTCCTTAATTGCCTTAACAGTATCATAAGCCTTATATATTGTTGGTGTTAATGCCGTTAAGCCCACTATATCAGGGCTCCATGCCTTAACCTCGTTAATGAAGGTTCCTAGGTCAATACCCTCGGTTGGTGAGTCAATTATCTTAACCTCATGTCCAGCCCTTTCAAGAACCGCTGCAATCCAAGCCAGTCCAAGTGGTGGCGCCTTAAGCCCAAGGACCTTATATATCTCCATTTTATCAATACCTGGTGGAACTGCTAATAGAACCCTCATTAATTAAGTCACCTTACTTGAACCCTAACTTGGATACTGTAACCTTAATCTTAGCCCACTGTTCAACCTCATCCTTAAGCCTTTTCCACTCCCTGGAATTATATATGCATCCTGGATCTGGAGCTAAAACATCACCGAAGTACCCATACGCCCTAGCCCTGCAGCCACCGCAAATCATCTTATATGGGCACCGGCCGCAGAAGCCTTTAAGCCTGCTCCTGTCTCTGAAGTTCTCCATGAATGGGTCCATCCAAATATCCCAAAATGACCTAGTCCTAAGGTTACCCACTGGGTAGGGTAGGAAGACACATGGTGTGAGGGTTCCCTCAGGTTCAATTGCAGCGTAGATTCTACCAGCTCCACAGCCACCAATGAATTCGGTTAACTCCCTTGTTATTGGGTCACTGGCAACTACAAAGTGCGTTGGGGCTGTATCACTATTATTGCTTAGCTGATTAACAACCCTACCATAGTAAGGTGCCGTAGTAACTATCTCCATGTTCCTCCTCTTCATCTCCATGTAAATATGTCTCATGAAACTCTCCCTCTCCTCGGGTGATAAGTCAATATCCAGGTTCTCACGGCCCCTACCCACTGGGACAAAGTTGAAGAAGACGACCCTCCTCACGCCTATTTCCTGGGCTAGGTCAAGTATCTTATCAACCTGGTCAATGTTAGTTTTGGTCACTGTAAAGGCTAATGCGGCACTGAAGCCTAACTTAACGGCATTAATGAGCCCCCTAACGGCCTTATCCCAAGCCCCCTCAACCCCCCTAAACTTATCGTGAACAGCTGGGTCAGCAGCATCGATACTAATCTCCACGTACCTTAACCCAGCCTTCTTAGCCTTCTCAGCGAACTCCATGTTAGCGAACATGAGTCCATTAGTAGCCACCGCTGAGTAAAAGCCCCTTCTATTCATCTCGTTTAATACAACCCAGAAGTCTGGGTGTATTGTTGGTTCACCACCAGATAGGGCTATTGCTGGTACGCCAGCTTCATCAAGTTCCTTAACTACCCTAAGCTTCTCCTCTAAGGTTAACTCATTTGGTAGTGGCTTACCGGCATTCTGATAACAGTGAACGCACTTAAGGTTGCATAGGTTAGTGAAGTTCCAAACTATGAAGAATGGCGCAGGAAGCTTCTGGGGAGTGGTTACACCAAATAATGCAATACCCCTAAGTGTAGTAACAATACCCCTCCTAACAGCTGGGTCACTAAGTATCTGCTTAACGTCATCCTCATTAGCATGGAAGTAACTCATGGTTAACTTAACCATGGCCTTAAAGAACGGTGAAGCCAAATGCGCTACAGTTGGGCAAGGTTCATTACCTGCGTAGGCAGCCATAACCCATTCAAGTAGCGGCTTCCTCTCACCGTTAAACTCAATCTCCTTCATTAATGCTGATAAGGCATGGCGTATAGCACCCCTATTAAGCATCCTAATCGCAGCTATTAACGCCCCAGTCCCACTCCTCTCAGAAGCCTTACTAGTAATGTTATCGATGGCTGATGACATATTTTTATTAATGCAGTAACCGGATATTAGCCTGTTTACCCATTAAACGAACTTAGGGCATAATGACGCTGTTACATTAAGGCAAGCGTGTTCATGCGTTCCTCCTAACGTTAACTATAATGAACGTTAGGAATGCAATGAGCATCACTATTACCACTAGGTCAATTATTAATGCAGCCTCAACGTGAATATCAAAGGGTAATGCGAAAAGAGCCAGCACTAGAAATATTATAGACAACATGTACGCTAGGCGTGCAACAGACGGATCCAATTCCATACTTAATTAACACTAGGGTGGTAAATATAGTTTAGCTTAATCTTAACTTCATCCTTAAATTAAATACAGCTCCTCATTCAAGTAAATGAATTAGAATCATTATTTAAAGCCTTAAACCTAATACTATAGATATGCCATTACGCTGGTTGTCCAAGCAATTAACCCAGTCCCGCTCTCCTAATGTATATGCTCCTCGTTACGTAAGATAAGATGAAAAGAAGTATAAGGCTTAAAATCAATTCAAGCGCTATGAGTACTACATCTACGGTCTTAGTAATCTAAGTCTCCATGAGGGCAATACTTGTTTTTAACTGGGTCCTCCATTATTATTTTAAGGTTAACGTTGTCTTCGGTTTAAGTTCAATTTAAAGGTGAATTTAACAAGAGTTGTTTATTGAATCTTAATTAGCATGAGCGATAAGTTTAATTTTAATTAAGGTAAGCACAACCTATGGTTAGGGTAGGCTTAATAGGCTTGGGCACGATGGGTTGGAGGATTGCTAAGAACCTTAGGGATGATGGATTACTTGTAGGAGTGTTTAATAGAACTATGAGTAAGGCCCTGAGGTTTGCAGAAGAGTTTAAGGTTCATGTGTTCAATAATCCTGCTGAATTAGCCAGTAATGTTGATGTAGTAGTATCAATAGTGTCGGATGATGATGCAGTCAAATCCATTATGCTGGGTGAGGGAGGGGTCATTAATGGGATTAAGCAAGGCTCCTTGATAATTGAAATGTCAACGATATCTCCATCAACATCAATTGAATTGGCCAGTAAGGTTAAGGAGAAGGGTGGATTAATGGTTGATGCACCAATAATAGGTACCTCAGTACTTATTGAGAAACGCGAGGCCGTAGTACTAATTGGTGGTGAGAAGGAAGCGTATGAGAGGGCTTACGAGGTGGTTAGGCACTTCGCCCGTTACATAATTCACATTGGGCCTAATGGGTATGGGCTTTACGCTAAGTTAATCAATAATGCGTTGCTTGGCTCCTATGTGGCAGCTTTAGCTGAGGTTGTTAACCTGGGTGAAGCTATGGGATTAAGCAGTGGCGTAATAATGGATGTGTTGACTAAGCTCTCAAGCGCTAGGTCACCAACCTCAGAGCTTAAGGTACCTAAGATGATTAATAATGACTTTAGTCCTCAGTTCGCTACAAAACACATGAGGAAAGACCTTGACTTGGTTAATAAGGAGGCAAGCAGATTGGGAGTACCAATACCAATGGCAGCATTATCACTTCAATTATATAGGATGGCTGAGACAAGTGGATTAAGCGATGACGACTTCTCAGCCGTAGTTAAAATACTTAAGAGACGTAACTTAACTCAACATTAGCCCTACAGTAACGGTCATTAAGAATAATTCACTGCTTATCCACCATGCTCCTTCAAGTTAAAGTTAAGCATTTTATATGGTGAAATACTTTAAATTATAGGGCTTGAGGTCAGAGTATGGTTGAGGTTACTGTTAGAGATTTAACAAGTAGGGTTAGCCTAGTAGGTACGTATTATGGTGATGTTGAGTTAAACATGGTTTACGTTAAGGATAGTGGGGTACTGCTTGACACATCAACATCAGGCATAATAGAGGATGTGGTTAAGGTAATAGGGTTACCTAAGGTAGCGATAATTGCTCATCCACATGAGGATCATGCCGGTGGAAGCGGGTACTTAGCAAGCAGGGGTGTTAGGGTAATCGCCCATGAGGTTGCCAGAGGCTTCCTGTACAATAACGTAATAAACGTTGACTCATTCTTCCCACTAAAGTATAGAAGATGCTTCACGCCAGAGTTCAGTGAGTCCTTCATAAGGGACTTTAGGAGTAAGGTTGGTTCACCGATGGTTCACGAGTCCTTCAGAGGTATGTTAAGTATTGATGGTGTTAAGTGCATTGAGGCCTTCGGCCACACTTCAGGTACAGTGGTGTGTATTGCTGATGGTGTAATGTTCACCTCGGATGCAGTACAGGGTTCTGGTATAAGGGGTTCAGAAACCACGGATTCAATACCTCAGCTAACGTCTATAGATGATTATCTACAGACCTTAAGTTCATTAAGAAGCATTAAGGTTAACATGCTTGTTCCAGGGCACAATTACTTACCCTTCGCCAAGAGAGTATTGGAGGGGGATGAAATTAGGGGGTTTATTGATGCGTCAGTGGAGTCTGTTAATAGGATACTTAACATTGCTAAGTCCCTACTTGAGGAAAGGCCAATGACAATATGCGAGTTCGCGACGAATCTAATACATGAATATGGGGTTAAGAGGAGCCTTTATCCACAAGCCCTAATAACCGCTGATGCGGTCCTAAGGTACTATAGGAGGAGGGGGATGCTTAAAGTTATTAAGGAGGGGGATGTTGCCTTATACTCTATAGCATAAGCATTAAGCCGGCTTTCCTTAAAACAATGGTTACTTAGGAACAGTAGTTTTAACAGTACGTACGGCTTATGCATTAATGATCATTAATTAATACTTATTAAGTCAACATATGTAACTGTTGACTATGCGTGAATTAAGAATAACCGACTTAAAAGTTGCAACTGTTCAAGCTAACTTCGAGTGGACATTTGTCAGGGTTTATGCAGGTGACTTATACGGTACTGGTGAGGCTGGTCCAGCACCTGGGTTAAGGGGTATGAGTCAGCATTTCAGGAGGCTGCTGCTTGGTGAGGATGCGCTTAAGATTAGGAGGATTGAGCAAAAGATTAGGTGGGCTACATTATACGCTGGTACAAGTACATACCACTTAGCTTCAGCGATAAACATAGCCCTTTACGATCTAGTGGGTAAGTACCTTAATGTACCTGTCTGGAGAATATTAGGTGGGTATAGGGATGAGGTTAGGGTGTACGTTGATGCGCATGGTGGTAAGGGGCTTGAGGCAATGAATTCACTACTGCTTCCGGAAAAATTACCATGGCTCACTAGTACTGAGGTTGAGTCAGGTAGATTAGTTACTGAGAATAATCCAATACACGGTAGATTATCGATTGAGAAGTGGAATAGTGACTATAGCCCAGAGTCCTATGCTGATAGGGCTAGGAGGATGGTGGCTGAGGGTTATACTGCCATTAAGTTTGACTTAGATGTTCCAACACCCTATACTGACCCAAGGTTAATCATGAGTGGTGAACTGAGTCTTAAGGATATTGACTACTTAGCTTCAATAGTTAGGGCTGTTAGGGAGGCTGTGGGTGATGGTGTGGATATAATGTTTGACCTGCATTGGAGGTATAGTGTTAACACTGCGGTGAGGATATGTAAGGCTATTGAGCAGTATAGGCCAAGGTGGATAGAGGATCCAACCCCAGCTCAAATAACGATTAGTAACCTTGATGAATTAAGGTTAATTACGCAGAACTGCACCATACCTATTGAGACTGGTGAGAACCTGTACACCGTATACCAGTTCAAGGACCTCCTCAATACTGGAGTTAGGGTTTGGGCACCCGATATTGTTAAGGCCGGCGGTGTAAGTGAGGGCGTTAGGATCGCTGAATTAGCCTCAATGTATGATATAGAGTACTCGCCTCATAATATATCGTCACCAATAGGCACAATGGCCCATGCCCACGTAGCCTCAGTGGCGAATACGTTTGGTGTCCTTGAATTCCATGGTCATGATGTACCCTTCTGGGGTGAGGTCGTTAAACCTAAGAGGAGGGTAATTGAGAAAGGCTACATTAGGCTTACTGATGAACCTGGATTAGGCGTTGACTTAGATATGGATGTTGTTAAGAGGTATTGGCCTGATGTGGAACTCTAAGGCATTGTCAATGAGCTATGTCACAGTAGCCCCAAGTGCATGGGCTAATGAACCCACTAGGTATGTTATCATTAATGCTAGCAGGCTTAACCCTACATTTCTGGTGATTGCATTACGAATCTTAGCGTTACTTGAAACAGCAGTAAATAAGCCGGCTATTGACGTTGCTATAATCATTAATATTATTGACGCTAACAATGCTGCGTATTTACTTATTAACCCAATGGTTGGGAATGGCAATATAACTAAGGCAGCGCCAATCATGTAGGAGACTCCTGTGCTTATTGCTGATTTAGTAGCGTCCTCGGTTGATTCCACGTAGCCTAATTCCCTCGTTATAACCATATCCGATACAGCATCCTTATACTCACTTAATTCCTTAGCAATACTCCTAGCCTTCTCCTCAGGTACACCGCTACTTTTTAAGATACCAAGCACCTTATCGCTAACGGTACTAATGGGCAGTATCCTAAGAGCTGTCCTCACCTTACTCACCCTATAGTTCATTAATTCTGATTGGGCCTTAACCGACATGTAGGCTCCTATGCTCATTGAGATTGTGCCGGCGACCCCCACTATTAAACCAGCCATGGCTATTAACAGCGGGTTAGTTACAACCGGTACTAATCCTGCTAAGGCCGCCATTACCTCAACCAAGCCATCGCTCATACCATATATGAAATCCCTAATGTTACTGAAGCGTTCACTCATTTTAGTTGCTTCCTCTATGAAGTAATCCTCATGTACTACCTCATCCCTAATTATTTCATCAAGCGTGGAATCCTTTACGAAATCCCTAGCGTTAACGTACCTTATAATAGCCTCATCCTCCTCCCTCTCCCTAAGCCTAATAACAACCGCAAGACCGAAGAGTATTCTTAGGACTAGGTAAAACATGATCTTAAGTAATGGGGCCTTAAATTCACCAACACTTTGACCCGCCTCCTTTGCCTTTAATTCCCAATACTTCGCATGCCTAAGCTCTGTTGAGGCTATCTCCTCTAAAGCCCTCTTCCTATCCTGATTCCTTTCAACCCTAGCAAGGGCGCTATAAACATAGTAGTCCGTTAACTCATCTCTGTAGAACTCAATGTAATTAACATTACCTAACACTTCACCGTGCTGGTTCATTACCGCTACAGTGATTGCTCCTTAAATAAACCCTTCGCAGATGAAAAGCCTATAGGCTAGGTGAAGTGGGAATATATTTAAACCACTAGTAACTATTTAGTACTATATGGTTATTGAAGAAGCCAGTGAGGCAACTGGTACTGGGGGGAAGGGCATTGATGTTTTGTTTTACCCATCGTCAGTAGCCGTAATTGGAGCAACACCTAAGCCAGGTCACGTCGGCTACGTCATAATGAGTAACCTACTTAGTAAGTTTAAGGGTAAGGTCATTTTAGTTAACCCAAGGTATGATTCAATAAATGGAGTGAAGTGCTATAAAAGTATAACTGAGGTGAATGATGAGGTTGACTTAGCCGTAGTGGCAGTACCAGCCCCAGTGGTTCCCCAGGTTACGGCTGATGCAGTTAAGAAGGGTGTTAAGGCATTGATTATAATTAGTGGAGGCTTCAGTGAGGTTGGTGAGGAAGGGAGGAAGCTTGAGGATGAGGTTAGGGCGATTGTGAAGAATACCCCCGTTAGGGTACTTGGCCCAAACTGCATAGGCGTTTACAATGCGGATAACGGCTTTGACACATTCTTTCTACCTGAGGATAGGATGGGTAGGCCACCTAATGGTCCAATAGCCCTAATAAGTCAATCAGGAGCTGTTGCGGCGGCAATACTTGACTGGGCATCAAGGAGAAGACTAGGCATAGGTTTAGCCGTGAACTACGGTAATAAGCTTGATGTTAATGAGTCTGAGCTCCTAGAGTACCTAGCCAATAATAGGAACGTTAAGGTAATCACAATATACATGGAGGGGTTAAAGTACCCTGGTGAGGGATTAAGGTTCCTTGAAACTGCAAGGAAAGTAACCCAAATGAAACCTGTAATAGTCTACAAGGCAGGCAGGACTAAGGCATCAGCAGGTGCCGTGGCGAGCCATACGGCAGCATTAGCTGGTGACTACGAAATCTACAGGGGTGCCTTTAGGCAGGCGGGCTTAATAGAGGCTAATAGTGTTAGGGAAATGTTCGACTTAGCGAAAGCCTTAGCCACACAACCCTTACCAAGAGGCAGGAGGGTACTTGTACTTACGGATAGTGGGGGAATGGGGATTCAGGCAGTGGACACATTATCAACCCTAGGTCTTGAGGTCCCTGAACTACCTGAAACTATTCAATCAATGCTTAGGAAGTTCCTACCACCCTTAGCCATAGTTAGGAATCCTGTTGATGTAACCGGAAGCGCAACTGATGAATACTATAAGATAGTTCTTGATTCAATCCTACCCACTAGTTACGTTGACATGGCCCTCATAGTTGCGTTAATGCAGATACCTGGCTTAACCCCAAACCTAGTTAACTATATTATTGATGCTAAAAGATACGGGAAACCCATGGTGGTGGTTTCCTTTGGAGGTAGCGCAATGATGGAGAAGTTCAATGAAGCACTAGAAAATAATGGAATACCAGTATACGCAACACCGGATAGGGGTGCCAGGGCCCTATGGGCCCTAGTGGAGTACAGTATGATTAAGAAGATGCTTAGGGAGGAGGTGGAGTAGTATGGTTCATGATATTGTTGCTAAGGCCCTCTCCGAGGGTAGGTTTAAGTTACTTGACTATGAGGCATATGAACTACTTGAAGCCTATGGGATACCAACACCAGGGTATAGGGTTGCATCAAACTATGAGGAAGCCATTAAGGCGGCTAATGAGGTCGGCTACCCAGTTGCAATAAAGGTGATTTCCCCTGATATAATGCATAAGACTGATGTTGGTGGCGTAATACTTAACGTTAATAGTGATGATGAGGTTAAGAGGGCATGCGAAGAAATGAACAGCAGCATTAAACGCCTAGCTCCATACGCCAGGGTTTCCGGTTTCCTAATTCAACACATGGTTCAGGGAGGCCTTGAGGTAATTGTAGGGGGATTAAGGGATAGGATATTCGGTACAGTGATTCTATTCGGTATTGGAGGAATCTTAACTGAGCTGTATAAGGATACTTCAATGAGGATTGCACCAATTACTGAGGATGATGCGTTAAGCATGATTAAGGAAACTAAGGCTTACCAATTAATGATAGGCTACAGGGGTATGCCGAGGAGGGATATTTACTCACTCGTAGATGTGATTGTCAAATTCTCTAGACTAATGATTGAGAATCCGCAGATATCTGAGGCTGACTTGAACCCAGTAATAATGCTTGAGAATGGGAAGGGTTCATACGCTGTAGATGCTAGGTTCATAATAAAGCCCACTTAATCCAATACTATTTATAACGCATAACAGTAGGATGTGATTAATCCTTAAAATACGTTATTGAAATCACACAGTGTCGGCTATTAGCTTAATGCTATCCTTATCAAGTCTCTTTAAGTCAATTTCATATACATTATCATGAATGTCAACTAACGTTAGCTTACTGTCCATGAGCATTACGTTCCTCCTACCCCTAGTGTTAACTACTACTTCACCATAGTTAGTCACTAAGTGCCACTCCAGCTCATCACCCTTAACATTAATTGCCTTAACACTGACCGTAATAGGCTTGAAGTTGTTTAGAGCTATTGCAGTCTCAAGTAGCTTAACTGACTCAGCATCAAGAACCTTATAGTTACTTAAAATGAACCGCTCCCTACCATCCTTATCATAGAACGCGACGTATTCAGGTTGAGATATTGGGAACGGTAACCTAGGTTTAAGATCCTTATAAACTTCCCCATTAACGACCAGTGTGACTAGACTCCTTCTACTTCCTGGCTTAACCTTAACGCTACTTGGTTCAAGCATAATATCCTTAACGTAATCCCTGAGCGTTAAGGCATTTCCATTATTATCATCATTCTTAAGAAGCTTTAACTCACCTGTGAATAATTCAAGCTGATCCTTAAACATATTGTAGAAGTACCCCCTCTTAGCTAATAATTCATTAGGCTTACCCTCCTCAATAATTTCCCCATTAGACATTACTATTACCCTATCAGCGCTCATAACCTCAACGAAACTGTGGGTTACGAAGATTGCTGTCCTACCCTTAGCTAAATTCATGATGGCTCTATAAACCTCAGCCTCATTAATAACATCAAGGTTCGATGTTGCCTCATCAAGGATAACGATATCCGGCTGCTTAATAATTGCCCTAGCAATCGAAATCCTCTGCCTCTGGCCGCCGGATAATGATGAACCCCTTTCACCTAAGTTAGTGTCGTAGGCTAGTGGTAACTGCATTATTTCATCATGAATCCTAGCAGCCTTACAGGCAGCTATTATCTCCCAAGGTTCAACACTTCTTCCACTACCATAGGCTACATTGTAGGCTACTGTACTATCGAACAAGGCCACCTCCTGTGGAACGTAGGCAATCCTATCCCTAAGGTACTGCAGGTCAATTTCCTTAATATTAACACCGTTTATCCTTATTTCCCCTGAATCCACATCATACATCCTAAGGAGTAGCTTAGATAGCGTACTCTTCCCTGAACCACTCTTACCAACCACGGCAACCTTCTCACCAACCCTTATCCTCAGGTTTATGTTCTTTAAGACAGGCGTATACTTATCGTAACTAAACCAAACATTACTGAACAATATGTCACCCTTTAGGTCAGGCTTCTTAGGTTTCTCAGGCTCCTTAACGTCGGGCTCAGCCTCCATTATCTCCCTAAGCCTATCCCCTGATGTCACTGCTTGCTGTATGAATGGTATTATGTTACTCAAGTTGTTTATCGGTCCATAGAACTGAGCCATGTAGGACACGAATGCCGTTAAGGTACCTAACTGGATAGTACCAGCAATAACCTGTTCACCACCGAACCACCACATCATGACTGTTGACAGTGATGTTAGTAAACCGAGGAATGGCCAATAACTGACGTTCATTTTAGTTACCTTAACCTGTGACTCATAAAGCCTATTAAGGAGTTCATTTAACCTACCTGACTCATAATCCTCCTTGGCGAAGGACTTTATAACCATGTAGTTGGGTATAGCGTCTGATAGGGCGCTGGTCACATCAGCGCTCCTCCTCCAATTCCTATGGTAAACCCTATGTGACTTCTTACGATACCTATATATCATGTAGGCTATTACTGGGGTTGGTAATAGTACGAATAGCGCTAGTTTAACATCCATTGTGAACAGTATTACGCCTATACCTATTAGGGTTAGCACATTAACTATGAGCGTTGGTAAGCCCCAAACCATTAACCATTGAGTGTTACCGGCATCATTAGTTAGCCTTGAGAGTATCCTACCAGTTGACATTCTATCTATGAAGGATGCTGAAAGCTTCATGACATGTGCAAACACCTTAGACCTAATATCATTCACAACCCTCTGCCCAACAGTGTTAAGTATGTAGTTCTGAGCTATTGATAAAGCCGTAACGGCTACATACGATCCTATTAATGTTAAAGTTAAATTATAGAAGAGCCTCATTGAGTGAGTCTTAGTTAAGAAGACGTTATCAATCAGTATCTTAAGCAGGTAGGGTGGAACTAGGTTAAGCATCGCTATGGCTATAGATAATATAACCCCTATAAGCATCTTATGCCAGTAAGGTCTCATGAAGTTAAGCAGCCAGAGTAATGTGCTCCTAACGTTAGATTTTCTACTTTGTCCAGCTAATGTAATACCTTCATAATGCCCATTACCGTTTATGCGTCCATTAACAATTATTGCAAACTTCCTAAACTCCTCAATGGGCTTCTTAGTGAAGTATGCGGCTTCAATTTCCTCGCCTTTTTTAGTAACAAGGATAAGCTTACCTATACCGATTCCATCCTCAACGTACACCCTCTGTATGTCACTTAGTTGATAGGATTCCTCTTTACCATCACTGCTCACTATTATTCTGTTATCATTGGTTAAGCATACTTCACTATTCCTGAACCTGAGGTCTTTATCTAAGTCGGAAATCGCCTTGAAGATGCAATCCATAAATGGTTCTTAGGCTGCCTTCAACCTTTCATATTAATAAACCTTTCTCCATTGAGCCTCAGTAAAATTGCACTAAAGCTTAATAATGAAGATAATAATGCATATACACTATAGTGAATACGAATTATATATAATAGTTAAGCAATTAAGAGTAAGTATTACCCCCTATGTTCATTAGCCAGTACATCGGCTTCATTGAGTATTAACCCAGTGGGGTCCTCAAGGTCCTTTATTAAACCCACCTTACCTATCTCCATTGCTTTACGTATACTGGATATTAGCCTACTTGGCTTAACCCTAATTAAGGGTGCACCAGCCTTAATAACATACTTATCAGTATAGTAGGTTGAGGGAAAGTACGATATTGATGGGACCCCCAGTAATGCAGCCTCCACAGCGAAGGTTGATCCACCAGTTATGACTAGGCTTGAGAAGTACGCTAATTGAAGACCATCAACTGGCTTACTTGGTATTATTACATTGCCATTACTTAATTCACGGTTAAACCTACTTGCCACTAATTCCCTCTGGTCATCATACCTAGGGAACACGATTACCTTGAAACCCTGCTTTAGGAGGAATCTAATAGCCTTAACGGCAATCCTAGATTGTTCACTGTATTTGTAATAGGCTGCCTTACTCTCCTCAAACCTGAAGACAACATACTTGTCACCATTTCTCAAACCCAATTGCTCAACCTCACTCCAATTCGGCTTAAACCTATAGACCCACATGACTTCGAAGACGCCATTAAAGAACTTAACCTTACCTTCCTCACCATGTGGAATATAGGCCATTAGCTTCCTCTTAGGTATGGCGATTGGTGCAATAACCCTATCAGCTAGGGGTAAGGTTAGTTTATTAACGTGGAAGGCATGGGCAGTGTCTGTTAACGCTATTGATGGCTTACCTAAACCGAAGGCAACCCTGAACGCGTCCGGTGATGTTAATGATATATGAACATTGAAGTCATCTACCACATTAATTAGTTTAAGGCTCCTGCTAAGTCCATTAACCAGCTTACTCCTAACATCCTCACCATGCTCGCCTTCGCAATACCCATTTACACCATACATCTTTAGCACATTAATGACGTAGTCGTACTTCCTACAAGTCACTATGAACCTATAACCCCTCCCCTCGCCTTCTAGCGCCAACACAGAGGCTATTCTTGCTTGTTTAGCCGTTAATGCGTCGAACCATACTAACATTAGTGGGGTAATGGGGTATAATTATTAAGCTTAGCTTCACTTAGGTTAAGTTATCGTTAAGATCTCCGTATAGTGGCTGTGGCGCAGTGTACACCACCATAACCACCCACTAGTTCACTGACGTCTATTGTTATGAAATCCACACCCTCATTAAGCACATCCGGCCTATATGGGAAAATATGCCCCTCACTCTTCATCTTCTCATAACCAGACTCCACGTACTGTAGTGTAGCTTGCCTAACTGGGTCATCACTACTCCGTAGTCTTTTAATCATTTTCTTAATATTCATCTCAATATTAGGCACTAGTATTCTCCTATCCTTAAGCGTCAGGAAATTAGAAGCGAAGGCTGCCTGCTCAATTACTGATAAGTTAATTATGTTGAAGCCCCTCTGCTTAATGTAATCAAGTAGAGTGGATTCACCCAACTTCTCTAACCCATCCTGAGCCCTCGCGTAGACAATAACATGAGTATTCTTCATTAATTCCTCGTTCCCTATTACTAAACCATCACCAGCAACGTTAAAGTATGTGTCTAGGTGCATGACAAGCATATCGTCACCCCACGGGTGCTTAGGTAACTTAGCCACTACCAACTCATCGAAATCCAGGAGACCCATTATCTGCTTAACACCATTGAAGCTGCTCCTCCAACCGTACCCAACGATTGCGAAGTCACCCATGGGCATGAAGTCTCCCCCCTCCAGGAAGCCAGGCTTAATCAGCTTGTATACTATTGGTGTATTTAAGGCCTTGAAGAATAGCTCAGTGATGGTTGGCTCAAGTCTCCTTTGAGGCATTCGCATCCTCCCAATTACTACACCCGTCTTAACCACTAATTGCTGATCCCTAGTGTAGTATAGGTTAGCCATTGGGTTTCTATTAATAATCCTAGCTATAGTATTAGTCTTAGTTCTCTTAATAATTATCAATGGTCTTAGTATGAGTATATTGAATAATGCTTCAGGGTCATATGAGGCTAGGTTCCTTAGGAAGTCTGTGTACGCATCATCACTTAAATCCCCCTTATACATTATTGATGACTTAACAATGGACACTACCGTCTCCCTGAACTCACTACTGTGCCTCATTCTTTGAATCACAATGCTTTTAAGCCTATGTACAGTGACTCCTTCGCTCATCATTACGTGCTCCATGTTTTGATGCTCATAGAGTGCCTCATCCATGCTGAACACCCCCTCGTAGAGGAAGGCTCTAGGGTAAAGTAATCCGTAGAACATTTCCACACCCGGCCTATGAACCATGACTTCGCTTAGCTTGTCCCATTCGCTTCTAACCAGCACCAGTTAATTGACTAGGCATAGCTTAAATAGATTATACCTAAGCCTAAACCAAGGTGAATCAAGTGCCTAAGCCGGCTAAGGGGTCAGAATACTTGAAGGGGTCAATGATTAGGGAGGTTAATACACTGGTTGATGAACTTGAGGGTAATGGGGTGGATGTGATCAAAATGCATATTGGACAACCTGGAGTACCACCTTCAAGTGAATTAATAAGCGAATTCACGGATCTACTCAGGGAGAAGCCCTTTGAGTTAAGCGCCTACTCCTCAACCCCTGGAATCCTGGAGTTGAGGGAGGCTATTGCTGATGACTACTACAGGTATTCAGGCGTTAAAGTATCATCATCCAATATTTCAGTGACCACAGGATCCTCAGAGGCCATAATAACGTTAGCCATGGCATTCCTAAACCCGGGTGATAAGGTTGTTTTACTTAACCCAACTTACCTACTGTATAAGCCCATCATGCAGTACTTCAACGCTAAGGTTACGGAAGTTAAGGTTAATATAAGTAATGATTTCAACCCTGACCCTGAGGAATTAAAGAGGGCTGTTGATAAGGGTACTAAGTTAATAGTGTTGGTTAATCCCGATAACCCAACTGGTTCAACCCTTAAGAGTGAGGTGGTTAAGACGGCTGTTGACTTAGCTGTTGATAATGATTCATTATTAATCTATGATGAGGCATACAGGCACCTTTACTACGAGGGTGAGCATGTATATGCTTTAAGATACAACATGAGTAATGTTGTTGCATTAAACACGTTCTCGAAGGATCCGGCTTTACCAGGTTGGAGACTTGGATTTGCGGTTGCTGATGAAAGCATACTCAACGTCTTCAATAGGGTTAAGCAGTACATTAATATTAATCCGCCAACCCCAGCACAGTTCATTGGACTCCTGTATCTTCGTAAGTATAAGGAGGATTTCATTAAGGAGACTATACCATTATTCAAGGAGAGGAGAGATGTAGTTTACAATAGTATTAGGTCCATGTTACCTGATGCTAAGGTACTCAAGCCTAAGGCTGGCTTATTCATGTTCCCTGACTTATCAAGGTATTTAAGCAAAATCAACATGAATGACCTAGACTTCTCCCTGCGATTACTGAGGGAGAAGCATGTTGGTGTTGTGCCAGGTTCAGCATTTGGTGATGGAGGCGCATTACACATTAGGATCAACTTCACGAGGGAATCAACAGATAGGCTTCGTGAAGGCGTAGAGAGGATTGCCGAGTTGCTGAGGGAATTATCAGTATTGTGAGCTTTAGCATCCGTTACGTAATTAACCTTAAGAATGGTTTAAATGATTGTTTAATGATTGTATTGCGGGTTAATTCACATGCGAGAATCAGATATTGAGAAGAGTTCATATCTTCCTCAGTACACTTATTAGTGATCTTGCGTTAAGGTTATATATCTTGGTTACCCTGGGTCCAAGCATCTCTAGGGCTGAGTGTTCATTCCCTATGAGTATTATCCTATAGTCACTGAAGCTTGATAAGCCCTGTTTAATCAACGCTAAGTCAAGTTCATCATCCTCCCCATCCGTTATTAGCACTAGTTTATAATTCCTTAATGCTGGGTTTCTACGTACATCATCGTATGCTACCCTAATGGCTGATGTTATGTTAGTCCCACCGAGTGGGACTAGGGATAGGAGAGTCTTTATTATATCCTTCTTATTCGTCATTAATTGGTATATCTGCTGGTCGAAGAACCTTGCCACAACCTCATGCCCCTTCATAACCATTACTATGGCTAATGCGGCCGCCCAAGTTATCTTACTTACACTACTGTACTCGAATATGTTATTCATAACTGTGTAGAACATGCTTCCACTCTTATCTATAACTAAATATATCTTAGGCTTCCTCATCATTTTCCTTTCCTTAACCGTTAAGCTTCCAGTAGCCAACTTATAGGCGTATATTGGCTTAGCGAACTTAGCCAGGGCCCTATTGGTTGGGGTTAGGTCCTTAACCTCATTAACCTTATCCATCCTCTTAATACCGGTCATGACACCCTTATCAAGCATTTCATTAAGTATACCCTCATCATACATGCGGCTTGACTCGGTTACGAGCTTAAGCAGTGAGTTAAGCATGTTAACTAACCTAGCCCTATATGGGTCTATGTCGGTGTCCAGTATGAGTTCAGCAACCTCATGACCTATTGCGGGTCCTAGAATTGAACGAGCCTTATTAATAGTGTCATTAACCTTCTTCATGTTACCCATGTAGAATGAAATCAATGATCTAATCTCCCTATCAAGCATGTTCCTGCTCTCCTTAGATGATTGTGATGACTTATTAGATGCATCCCTCAAGGCATTCGCAAGTCTCTCATTGCGTTCAATCCTATTAAGCATGTTAACGTATATTCTAAGTAACTTAACCGCCATTATCCTGGATAACCTACCATTTAATTTAGTTAACCTAGAGACCTCAGCGTATTGTTCACTATTAATATAGTTGCTAACGATCATTCTCCATAATGCCCTATAATTATTACTATCACTACCACTCCTAAGTATTGGCTGCCTGTAGTGTATGTAGAATGAGTCAGCCAGTATGTAGTTCCTTAATTTATCCAGGTTCGGTATCATGTGGCGTTTAGCCAGCAGGAAAACCTCCCTAAGCCTATACCGGGTTAACTCCTCATCGTAATCAACGTTAAGCAGTATACCGTAATCCTCCTCACTGCTCTGACCCATATATAGCACCCCTTAACCTCTGAATCAAGTACTCCGTCTCCTCTATTTCACTCATGTATAGGCTCAGGAGGGACTTATCCCACCTAGCCTTAAGCCTATTCAAAGTTTCCTCAGCCTCCTTAATCTTCTGAGCCGCCTCATTAATCATGTTATTGTTGAGGAGTGCCTTAGCCTCACTAACCAGGTCACTGACCTTAAGTAATTCATCGGGCAAGTGAGCGGTTAAGAAGGCATCATACTCACTCAACTGCTCCTTATCATGAACTAAGTAGCGGGAAACCTTCATGACTGCGACCTTAAGCATTGTTGCATTAACTTGACTGAGTGGGAAGCCTTGAATCATTAAGTAGGCTAAGGCATATAATGGAACCTTTATCCTAGTCCTATTGCTTATGGGAACGTGCTCAACGAAGTCAGCTATTATTGGTGAAGTAACCTTAGCAACGTCACTAATGTTAACGTAAAGGTGCCTAATTAGTTCATTGTACGTGTCGCGAATCAACTCCATGGTTGCCACAGGGCTTAAGTTCTCAGTCTCCCTACGAAGATACCAACCCTTAGTGAGCAATGCCTCAGTGTCCTCAGGTGCAGCGTACTCAGTGAATATCCTCAATGGGAATCTATCGTAAAGGGCCTGAAGCTCCTCCTCCTCAGGAATCCTATTGCTACTACCGAAAACAGTCCAAGTCTTAACGGGAATCACCTTGTCACCATCGTAAACCACCCTCTCGTTTAAGAGTGAAAGAAGAGTGTTCAGTATTGCGCTTGACGCGTTGAATATCTCATCAAGTAGTGCGAAGTCGCTCTCAACTATTGAATTAACGTAAATCCTCTCAACCTTACCCTCCAGTAGCTTAGCCACATCAATGGGTCCAAGTATCTCCTCAAGGTCAGTGAACTTAGTTAACTGCCTGTAAAACCACCTGGCGTTAAGTAGCTTAGACAATACGTAGACTAGGGTCGTCTTAGCAGTGCCGGGGGGCCCTATAAGTAGGTAATTCTCCCTAGCTAGGGTTGACATTAATATGCCAGTAACCTCATTACTATACTTGTAAAACATGCCGTTAAGCTTAAGGTACAGGCTCCTAATGTTCTCAATGCCTTTACTGCCCGCAGACTCCATAATTGTATAGGCGCTAACCCATTTATAATGGTTTGTGTTGTTTTCACTCGACAAAAGGCGTTAACAGGGGTTAGTTTTTATGAAACTGAAGAAGCTATACTGCGTCCAAGCCTAAAGGCTTTAAGGTTCTCTGAAACAGCCTTACCAATAACCTTAACAATAGCTCCCTCAATGGACTCAACACTAATTACCTCACTTACCCTGCTTAACGCATGCAACGCACCCAACATAACCATGTTTTCAAAAACCGGGTTTCCAATCTTCACTGCATAGTCGTATGCGTTTATAAAATAAGCCCTAGCAACCCTTCCCTTAACCTCAGCCTCTATTAACTCAGGCTTAGGTAACTTAACCTTAAGTATTGGGGGCGGTATTAACCTCTTGTTAGCTATTAACACAGTGGTCCTATTAGTGAAGGGTAATGACCTAAGCGCCTCAATTAACTCAAAGGCAACAACAATATCAGCCCCACCCTTAGGTATTAGTGGTGAGTCAACGTCACCTATCCTAACATGCACATCAACAGCTCCACCTCTTTGGCTTAGACCATGGGTTTCAGCCACCAATGCCCTAAGCCCAGAGTCCACTGCTGCCTGACCAAGAACTGATGCGAATGTAATTAAGCCTTGACCACCCACACCGGTTAAGTACACGTTAAGCCTCATTAGAGTTCACCCCACTTACTTACCCATTCTTCAGCGTTGCCAAGGGGCTTTATTGCATTATATGGGCAAACTTGAGCGCATACTGAGCAGCCTAAGCATGAGGCTGGGTCTATTGATGCCTTACCATTACTAAGCCTAATTATGGCTGGGCACGCTATCAAATTATAGCATATTCCACACGCCTTACATGCGTCGTAATCCACTGTGAACTTAACAATGAGTGAACCGCGCCCCCTTGAGGCTTCTAGGGCGCACGCCCTCTTCATAACCACTACTGCTAATTCCCCATCCTTAACCTTCCCCAATGCCTCACTCAACGTGGCCTCAGCATCCTTAACCTTGAATGGGTCAACAGTGTACACGTACTTAACCCCAATTGCCTTAGCCACACTGCCAATGTCAATAGCTTGCGTTGGGCTTGGTTGACCACCGGTCATTGCCGTAAACCTGTTATCCATTACGATGACGAGCATTGGCGCCTTATTATAGACAGCGTTAACTAAGGCTGGTAGGCCAGTGTGGAAGAACGTGGAGTCACCTATAATGGCTATAATGAATTGATTTCCACCAGTGCCTCTGAGTATACCCATGCCTAAGCCTATTGAACTACCCATGTTGGTTAGCAAGTCTTGCTCATTAAATGGTGGGTTTATGCCAAGTGAATAGCAGCCTATGTCGCCGCTGAATATTGGCTTAACCCTAGCCTTAGCGGTAGTTATCTTTAACTCATAGAATGAGGCTGCATGAGGGCAACCTGGGCAGAAGACCGGTGGCCTTGGTGGTGCTTCAATGTGTTGAGGATCATTACTTATTCTCTTTAACTCAACTCCAAGTGCCTTAGCTAAGCCTTCCTCAACATTCAATAACGTTAATTCACCAACCCTAGTGAAGAAGCCCTCAGACTTACCGTAAACTGGAACCCTAATGCCCTCATCATAGAGCACATCCTTAATCTGAAACTCAACCACTGGATCACCCTCCTCAACAACCACAACCTTATCAGAATTAGCTACTGCATTAGCTATAAGCTTCCTAGGTAAGGGCACTGGGGTGACTACGTTAAGTGTACTGACGTGAACTTCAAGATCCCTTAAAGCCTCCTTAACGTACTTATATGCAACGCCACTTGTAACAACTAGGACCTTACCATCATTAACGTACTCATGGGGCAGGTTCTCAACAGCATACTGAATATTTTCCCAACGTTTAATCAACTCCTCTTTAAGTTGCCTAACGTTTGATGGAACTAAAGCATGGTGTAGTGGATCCTTTAAGTAACCCTGAACGTAACTTGGCTTACCAAACTCGCATACCTTAACAGGCTCCCTAACGTGGGAAACCCTAGTAACAAGCCTCATTAAGATGGGGTGGTTAAAGCGTTGGCTCATATTCATTGATAACTTAACAAGGTCAGCCGCATTCTGTGGGCTATATGGTTCAACTACCGGAATATAAGCATGCAAACCCACCCATCTGTTATCCTGTTCATTTTGACTTGACCACATTCCAGGATCATCAGCCGTAATAACTAGTAGGCTATTCCTAACACCCGTGTAGGCGCTAGACATGAGCGGATCCATTGCCACGTTTAAGCCAACATGCTTCATGCTGACCAATGCCTTAGCACCAGCTAACGCTGCCCCATAAGCCACCTCATACGCTACCTTCTCGTTGCTTGACCATTCAACATAAGTTCCAGTCTCCTTAGCGTGATCAATTATGTACTCAATTATCTCACTACTAGGTGTGCCAGGGTAGCCAGCTGCAACTGCAATGCCTGCTTCTAAAGCTGCATGCGCAACCGCATGATTACCTAACATGAGTCTTACTGAACAATTAACCATCATTACATAGGCAATTTACGGTTTTTAAAACTATTGCTATAAATATAGTTTATATTTCAGTACATTAAATATATTTAAAGGCCTTGAACTCAAGGTTCATTAAGCGTAACCTCAGTGGCGGGAAGACCCTAGGCTTAATTAAACCACAATCTAAGTGAACGTTGGGTATGTGCAATGATCACTATACTGAACCTTGCTTAGGTTAAAAAGCTATAATTAATTAACTTCTCAGGAACCCTCACTAGGTGATGTTAATGGTTTCAATTATTGCGGTTATTGGTTTCAGGAAGTCTGGTAAAACAACCATAATTAGGGAACTCTTACATTCACTGGGGGATAAGGTGGTCATTATTAAGGATATTCATGATTATGGGCAGGAATTCGACTCAAGGAATAAGGATACGTGGATTTTCTCAAGGGAAGGCGCCTATGCCGTTGTTGGTCTAGCCCCAGACAAGACTCACATACTAGTTAACTCACCCATTGAGCTTAATGAGGTTATTCAACTAACGTTAAATGTGGTTAAACCAAGGTATGTGATACTAGAGGGCTTTAAGAATAAGATTAAGGATAGGAGTGATGTTATTAAAATAATCACGCTTAGGAGTATTGATGAATTAAGTGAGCTGGCTAATGGCGTTAAACCACCCATGCTAGTATACTGTGGCTTCTGCGGATGTAACATTAACGGCTGTATTAGTAGCATGGATCAATTGGTTAATGCGGTTTTAAGGATAATTAACGAGCATTAACTCATTGAGAACCCTTACTACGCATTGACTCAATCTCCTTCTTTAATTGTTCTATTTGCTTTCTTAACTCCTCAACCTCCTTATCCTTGCTGGACTGCCCATTATTAGTTTGAGCATTCTGTTGAACCACGGCTTGGGTATTCTGGTTAACCTGGGGTGGTGACTGGGGTTCTGTTGTTAGTTGCCTAAGCTCCCTCTCAACTTCAACCTGGCCCTTCTTAAACTCCCCCACAGCCCTACCCAAAGCCCTAAATAACTCAGGTACCTTATTGTATCCACCGAAGAGTATAAGCACCACCGCTATTACTATGACCCAGTCCCAAATGCTCCCAATCATACCTATCAACACTAAATAATGTTATCTAGTTAATAAACCTTACTTTCATGTGCTTGATAACTTCAATTAACTTAACTAGGCCCCCTCTCCATTTCAATTTCAATAGTTTACTAATATACCTTAGAAGCAGTTTAACAATTACCTCTTAACTTCCTCACTGAGTAAATAATGCTAATTGAGTCTTCCTTAACTTAATTAGTGAATTAAGAGTTGCATCTTTAAGTCATTAGCTTACCCATTTATGTTTACCCAACACATGTCTTAATATCTCTATTATGGTTAACGCAATTATTGACATTAATAATGTTGCTGCTGCATAACCCAGTGCAGGTTCTAGTCCATAAGTCTCATAGTAGTACCAAACTAGAACTGATGCTGGATAAACGTAGTTAAACAGAGGTGGTGCAATAACATAATACGCTACCAATACTACTGAACCAAATTCACTAATTGCCCTAGCCCAAGCAAGTAGGTATGATTCAATTAGTTCGCTTAGCGTCATTGGTACTATTAGCCTAATGAAGACACCAAACTTACTTATGCCTGCAATAAGACCCACATCCTCGTACACTGGGTCTATTCGTTCAAAAACCTGCACCAGTGAACCTGTTATTATTGGTGAGGACACCATGAAGTAAGCCATCACTAGTCCTAGAATTGAGTTAATAACCGGTAAGCGTTTAATTAACGGTATTGGTGAAAGTGGGGAAACCATTAGGAGTATTGCCAGGCCAATAACGGTATGCGGTATTGTCATTGGTGATGATAATAGTGCGGAAACAATCCTACTAGCCCAACTTGGGATCATGCCTCTAGCTAATGCGTAGGCTGTAGGTGCACCAATAAGTAGGCCTAATGCAGCGGCAATCATAGCGCCTGTAAACGTTAATGTTAGGCTTTGAGTAAACTGAGGTCTAGTAAATAATGACACTATGTTGATTGGATCCATGAGGCCCACATAGAGCAATGCGAATACTGGGGTCAGTAGCACGATAAGCATGGTCGCTATTACGGCATGAAATGGTGCATTATCCTTATCCACCGTAAACCACCTCACTTGAATTAAGCAATAGCCTCAATTCCTTAGGAACCTGCGTTAAATTACCATAAAGTATAGCCGGCTTTAATGGTGTTATACTAAGCATCTTCATTAGTTCACGGCCTCTATGAGAGATTAGAAAAAGTATAAGCTTCGCCGCCTCATCCTTATGCGGATACTTGGATGGGATCGTTAACGCTAATTGTATGGGCGCTCCCTTAATTAAGTAAGGTTTACCATTAACGGTAATTGTTACTGATGCATTTGAATACACGTTACTGTACCTTGGATCCCCCAGATTAACCAAAGGAGGTAATGGGAAGTAAGGTAGATTAGCAGTCTCGGCTGAGGATTTATATATTGCAATATCAAACCAAACATCACCAAGCTGCAGCAAACCTATTAACTGACTTCCTGCTAACACCTCATATACTTTATTACTCTTATTAAGCTCATTGAGTAAATCAATATAGTAGTACTTACCATTGCCTGAGTACATCCCTATAAGTTGGAAAACCATTAATGCTCTATACCCCTCTGGGTCAGTATTGGGGTTCGATGTTCCAATTAAGTAAGCGCCTTGGCTCTCAGCTAGGTTTATTACCTTATTAGAGAACATTAGTTTAATGAACTTCATAGTTATGTTTATGGCCAATGAGTAATTGCTCTCGTTAAGCGCCTTCTCCTCCTCAATGGTTAGGTTTCTGACTTCATACAACAGTGGCCTGGGAAGTTTAGGTGAATAGGCTATAACCATTTCATCTCCTGCAATCGCAATGTACCAACTGGCATCATGAGCTGGATACAGTATTGAGGTTAGGATGTATGGATCAATGGAAGCGTATATAGCGTAGTAACTTGGATTCAGTAGTACTTGCCTAGCTGCCTGAACAGACCCCATTCCAGTAACTGCAACTGGAATACCAGCTTCAGTGCCGGATTCATTAAATAATTCTGCGTAAAGGGATGCGCATATTACTGGTAACCTAGCTTGACCTTGTGATTTAGCATGATTGAGTATGCTATAAATTCCAATACTTAATCCAAGTATTATCAAAAGAAGGATCACGATTACTGTTAGTTTCATAGGTATTTAGAAATGGTACTACACTTATTAGATTTGCTCTTATTTGATTAAAAAATTTTCATATATTTGAAAATTACTTTTTAATTTTGCTCTTATTTTATTGAAAGAATTTTCAAATGCATGAAAAATAACGGTAGTTTACATGTGCACTTAAAAACTCCGTTCCTTTGGGATGAGGAATGAGTTAGATTGAAAACTTTAAGGCACATTAATGCTCACCATAGGCTTAAGAGAGATGACTTAGGGCAACTAGCCTTGAAGTTAGGAAGAAGCGCCTCTAAATGCTGTATATCAGGGAATTCTTTGGAACTAAGGGTAAGCTCCTAAAGGCATACACTTCAAGGATGTGGCAAGGTATGGTTACATTGTTAGTGACATAGCACTTAAATAATAAAGCGTTCAAATTGCTCAAAATGCTGGCTAATTAATCGCATGGACTTAAACGCAAGCATAAGTATTCTAAGGAATGCAGGGGTAGGAGCCATATTAAATTACTTGCAGAGTCTTGACCTAAAGGGTAATGTAGCCCACATGGCTGCTATTAGTGGTCCTTAAATGTTAACTACTGCGAAACCACAGTTATCATGACTTTTATCTAATTCCCCATTATTTAATTTAAATACCAATACTTTATTCTTCTTAGCTAATACTACTACCCCATCTCCTACACGGTATAATTGATTAAACGCAGCTTTAATATAGTATCCATTAATATCAATGACCATTAATGGTTCATTGTCTTGGATTTCAATAGCCTTAACAACCCCTATTCCTATCTTAACATAGTTTTCATCAACATGGTGACTACTACTTAGGATTATGTCCCTGGGTCTAATGCCTAGGTACACTGTAGTACTCTCGTGGTTACAGTAATTGAGTATTGTTGCCTTAATTATGTTTAAGTTACCTATTGCATTAGCTACATCTATTGATTGTGGTTCATCATATACCTTAGCTGGTTCATCCACTTGAATAATCCTGCCTTTAATTAACATGGCTGTCCTATCCGCTAGATTAAGTACATCATCTGGATCATGGCTCACTAATACAGTGGTTATATTGAATTGCCTCTGAATGTTTTTAACCAAAATCCTTGCTATTGTCCTAAGCTTAATGTCAAGGTTTGTGAAGGGTTCATCAATGAGCAATATGTAAGGATTACTTATAAGGGCTCTAGCTAACGCAACCCTCTGCTGCTGGCCACTCGACAATTGGTTAGGGTACCTATTGAGTATATCGTTGATCTCAAGCACTTCAGCAATATGCCTAACGGCATTACGTATTTCGTTTTTAGGAACGTGCTTAATCTTTAGGGGGAGAGCTATGTTATCGAAGATTGTCATATGTGGATAAAGACCCCAATTCTGGAAAACCACCCCTACCCTCCTCTCAGCAGGGGGAACAATCACACCCTTCTCGGAAGAAGTCACGAGCTCATTATCTATCCAAACTTCTCCACTTGTAGGCTTCTCTAAACCGGCTATAATCCTTAGAAGGGTTGTTTTACCACTACCACTTGGGCCAAATAATGAGAAGAATTCACCATGGTTTATTACTAAGTTAACGTTATCTAAGGCGATTACTTGACCCTTATTACTCCTAAATACTTTAGATAACTTTCTCAGTTCAATCTTAGGCATTCAATATTGATGTCCAATAGCTAGACTTATATTTTTAAGCATGTCAAATCAATAACCTGATTTCATTGAATTGTATTGGTGTTATGTATGAAACATTATGGGGTATGGTGTCATGTTTTCTTTTGCTTCTTGGGGTTAGGTTTTTAAGAGTATGGTTTATTGGATTTTTCTTGTGGTGTTTGGGTCTAGTAATAGGTATCTTAGGATGACTGTTAGGTTTCTTGAGGTGGCGCATAGGCGGTATAATGTGGGGCTCTGGGCTACTGTGGCTGTTTTGCTTAGTAGGCCTAGGAGGGGTAGGGTTGTTGTTAATGTTGGTGAGTTGAATAGGCTTCTTAATGATGGTGATGTGGCTGTTGTTCCAGGTAAGGTTCTTGGGGATGGTGAATTAAGTAAAAGGGTAACGGTGGCTGCTTGGGCCTTCTCTAAAACAGCCATTAGTAAGATTAAGGCTAATGGAGGCGAGGCCCTAAGCATCCCGGAGCTTGTTAGGAGAATGCCTAAGCCAAGCGGCGTTAAGATAATCACTTAACAATCATCGACCCCCTCAACCTCCTAATCTCCTCATCCCTAACAGCCTTCCTCCTAGCCCCCTCCTCAAAAAGCCCCCTCTCATAATCATTAATAGGCTGGTATTGGGTACATGATAGGAATAGTAATGGCAACATTATACATAATAAGCATAATAATAACAATAATATAGAGAAAGGTAATGCGAAGAGAAAAGATATAATTAATAAGTATTGATATGAAAAATAATATTAATGTCATATTTTTGACTTAATAGGTTAAAAATATACCGCTTACTGCATATAAGTGACCAGTGTGGTTAATCATATTGTTGGTATGATGCTTGACCCAGTACATATACTTATACTCAGGTATTTAATATTGGGGCCTAGAGGTAATCATTTGAATTCTGATGTATCGCTGTATAAGATATCATTAATGGAGAATCAGAGCATAGCAACATTATATAGGAGGGCACTGGAGCTTCTTAATTATGGTCTCTTAATAAGGGTTAATAGGGGTAATTACATTGCAACCACTAAGGCATACTTCATTATTCTTTCCCTATATTTATCTAAGAGTGGTCTTGTTGATGATGAATTAGCCATGGCAAGTTTAAGAAAGCTTAAGCAAGCTTGGTATCTTGAGGAGTTTAATGATGAGGAGGTTTTAAACTACGTTAAATTACTAATCAAAGGAGCTGAAAGAAGACGCATAAGCCTTGTTAATGTTTGTACAGATTCATTCTCACGTACAGTAGTAATAATATTGCCTGACAAACTTAAGAAGAAGCCAATGATTGATGCAATAGGTGACTTCATTAATGATATGCAGTTAGTTAAGGCATCAGAGAGGGTGATCGCTAAGGCTCTCCTGGAGTTCTTCCCCACAATTACGTTAAACGATGGTTGCGAGGCAGCAATAGCAATATGGGGGCAGCAGAACCGTGGTATTAGGTATAGGGTGCTTGCATTGAAGTGCAGAATGCATGGGTACACTTTAGGCGAATGCCCTGTGGCCAGTAACTTAATAGGAATGATGCTTAGTAGCCATTTAAATATTTCTAAGTCTTGAAAGGAAATCCCCTGAACCTAAAAATAAATGATGTACCTATTCTTCACAGGTTAGAAAGCAAGGTTTAATGAGTTCTTAGCTATCATTTAAGCGAAACCTTATGCAGGCAATAAGCTACGTGAGTTTAAGCGGTTGGGGTCCCTACATGCCTCCGGGATTCCACATGATATGGGGTTGGCGTATCGCTGCTGCAGTATTCCTAACAGCACTAGGTAGTATGAGCATGTTGTTGGCTGCCTTCTACGATATTAGGGATAAGGGTGGTAGAATGACTAAGATAAACATAACTGCTGGTTGGATATTCATACTTGCTGCCTTAGCCTTCTTCATAATAGACCTTGGCCAGCCAACAAGAGCCGGTAACATAATATTCTATGGTTATACTCATGGTAGGTTAGCTCAATCATGGATGGATTGGGGTGTCATGTTCCTTGGAGGAATGGTCATATGGGGTATAATATACTTAATCATGCTTTACCTACCATCCTTAGCCTCCTCAATACTTGGAAGGAATCTGAGGATAACCAGGATAGTGTTGGATTACCTAGTAATGATAACTGGCATAGCAGCCACAATATACACTGCCTTCCTATTTGCGGCAGCTGGAGGTAAATCATATTGGTGGAACGGTGCACTACCAATACTATGGTTATCATCGGGTCTAGGATATGGAGCAGCCTTCTCACTTCTAGTGGCCAGGTTCTTCTACATGCCTAATATTAAGACTGATGGTGGTTCATTTGATGTTAGGCATCTGCTTCATGAATTAAGCTGGGTAGACTTACTTGCAGTGATTTTCGAGGGCTTCGCATGGACATTATTCCTAACTGTGGCCTACACTAATCATTATGAAGCCAGGATACCGCTTACTGAACTCCTTCTACAAACTTATGCACCATACTTCTGGGGTTTCGTGGTAACCCTAGGTATAGCAATACCACTTCTACTTGAGATAGCCTTACTTAGAGTTGACCCAATGGGTAACTTCGCCAAGTGGGCTGTCCCAGTAATATTCATTGCAGTGATAGTAGGGGGTTACATGCTTAGGTACATTGTAATAGCAGTAGCCTACTATTACGCTCCATTCACCCCATTAATCAATGCAGAACCACAATGGGGACCATGGTGGGGGTGAGGGATAATGGCGGCAGTAACCCTGAGTAGAAGGGACTTCCTAAAGCTTGTTGGAGCCACAGCAGCTGTTACTGGGGTTTACCTAGCAGCTAGGAAGGAAATGTTCCTATTTAGCCAGGTTTTTGAACAAAGTAATACTTCGGGAAGTGGTATACCTAGTGATGTAGTAGCCTTCACAACATGCTATGGTTGCTTAGGTAGATGCAACGTTGAGGTTATTATAAGCGGCCAAACAAAGCTACCTAGGTACATTGCTGGTTCAATATTCACCAGAAACCAGGGGGCTACATGCGATATTGGTGCAACCACAATGCTCCATTACCTTAGTCCAGCTAGATTAAGGTCACCATTACTTAGAGTTCCATCCAGTGAGAGATGTGAAGGCTACTTCATTGAGATAACCTATGATGACCTTCTTGATATTCTTGTTAATGGCGATAATGCATCGTTCCTAAAGGAGAGGGGATGGACGTACGGCTTCCTAGGCCTTAAGCAGATTAGGGAATGCTGCCCATACAAATTCGTGTACTTCACGGGGAGGGATCAATATAATCCAACGGAGAACACCTGGTTCGCTGCAATGTTTGGTACACCAAATCAGGCAGCTCACGGAGGATTCTGCGCAGTTGCGGTTGCCTCAGGTGGTTCCTACGCCATGGGTGGAACATGGTGGGAGTATGGTGGTTGGGACAGTGAATACACTAAGCTACTTATAATAGCTGGCATGACACAGGACCACTTCCCAACGATAACTAGACGTGAGGTCATTAAGGTGATTAATAATGGTGGTGAAGTAATATACATGTCACCTGAGAGAATCGGCAACTTCGGTGAGGTGGCTAATGAGTGGATACCAGTAATACCGGGCACTGATGGTATGGTTGTTTGGTCAATTATACATGAATTATTTAAGATGAGGGAACAGGGAGTACACTCAATAGATGAGGACTACTTGAAGTGGTACACTAATGCACCTTGGCTTGTCATCACTAACTCAGATGGTTCAATAATACCACCGCAAGCATCTAATGTTGGCTTATTCGCTAGGATGAAGAACAAGAATGGTGACTGGGTACCAATAGTAATGGGCAGTGATGGTAACCTATACCCATTCACTGATGTACCTTGGCAGAATGGTGTTGAACCAGTACTTGAGTGGAGCGGTTCAATAACAATACCGGTAGCCTCGGATTCTAACCAAACCATTACACTCAATGTTAGGACAGCCTTTAGTATACTAAAGGAAATAGCGCTTCAGGATAAGTGGAGTCCAGAGAATGTGGAAGCCACTTGGAAGACACCACCAGCCTATAAGATTAGGGAATTAGCCCAGAAGATTGTTAACCTGCTTAATAATGGTAGAGTTGTAATTAAGGCTAAGTGGACTGACTACCTAGGTAGGCAACATGACTACTACATAGGTACGCCATTCTCAGCATACATAATGAGGGGTATATCAGCCCACAGTAACGGCTTTGTAACAGCCAGGGCATTCGCACTATTATTTGCACTAATTGGTGCAATAGACACACCTGGAGGCTTCACCTATAAGCCACCTGCACCATGGCCAGTGCCAGATGGTGATTATTGGCCGGCCTATGTGGCTCCAGCTCATCCAAGAATGAACATTACGCAGGAGGACTATAACTCTAACCCATCACTCTACACTGGGCCGAATGGTGAAAAACTAATAGGTGTTATTGGTGGCGCCATGATTCAAGAGAGGATACTCAATGATGGCACAGTTCAGATATTAAGTGTTGAAAAGGTTCCGTATTCTAAGGCATTGCAGATAACCACGAAACCAATTGTCTATACGCCTGATAACCTAGTCATTGATGAGAATGGGCATCCATTATTAATTGACAGGGGCTTCAGTTGGGAATTCCCATTATCTGTGCATAGGAATTATACTGCTGTTAATATTGATGCTGGCCTTGAGTGGCCCTATAGGATTGAGTTCCTGCTTTGGCACATAACTAACCCCTACTGGGACAACGCCTACGATATTGATAAGGATCTTGGCTTACTTAGGATGAGGGATACTGATGGTAGGTATAGGATACCATTCGTTGCTCAGGTTGATACATTCTATGGTGGTTCAATACCCTGTGTGGACTTAGTAATACCTGATACAACATTCTTTGAAAGATATGGTGAACATAGTTTACTGGATAGGCCAGTATCGTCCGTTCATGGGCCCGCTGATAACATTGAGTGGCCTATATTGCCGCCATTATTTAGTGAGGTTAGGCCATGGAGTGATGGCGAGATAATGCTGGGTACGAAACTAGGGTTACCGGGTTTTGTTACTGATACTGGTGAACCCATGTACCCCAACTTAATGTATGATTGGCTCTGGAAGTGGCAGTACGCACCAGGTATTGGTGCATTATACATGGCTAGGGGTAAGGATGGGACATCGTGCTGCAAGGGTGATCCTAATCCCGATCAGATTAAGATGTACGTGTACCCAGGCTTCATAAATGCGGCAGCCTATAGTAACCAGGAAACATACCCAGCACCGCAAAAGGTACCAGTAAATAATGGCATTTACCCACCAGGTGTTTCACCAGGTACGCAGACTGTTGGCCATGCCTTCGCTTACTATGAGTTGCCGCTGGAGATTAGGTACTATAGGCATGTGAATAAGGGTTACTTGGAGTGGGCTGTGAGTGTCAGTATGATGCCTTATGCTAAGCCAACAATAATACCCATATATTCTGAAATAATAATGAAGTTCATATTGGCGGCTTACGGATTATGGAAGGGTAAGAACGCGTACTTCTACTACATGTATCAGAAGACTGGTGATTCAACGTACCTACAGTTAGCTGAGAAGAATGCGTCACCACCAAGTGATTGGTGGGGTAGCCACGTAGCCCAGATAATTAAGCAATTCTACCATCCAATTGCTGTCTGGTATGAACCACTGGACTGGATAGCGTCAGATGGCTCACCACCAAACGAGTACCCATTAGCCACCATTAATAGGAAGACAACACCATGGTTCTACCACACTTGGGAGAATCACCACCCATGGCTTAGGCAGATGATACCATACTCCCAAATCTGGTTAAATCCAAAGACCGCTGCTCAGTATGGTATTAAGGATGGTGACTGGGTTGAGTTAACCAGTAGAGGTGGTGAAATAGCTAGGGGGCAGGTTAAGTTAACGGAGGCCATAGCCCCAGGCGTGGTTGGTTACTGGAAGTCTAGAAACGCTAGGGCAGGTATGATGGCTCTCCCACCCAATGCAGTGGAGGTTCAGAAAGGCTTCATGTTTAACGACATATACGTCTACACAAGGGCCCAGAGTCAAGGTGGTGTAGCTAACTCCAACTACACAGTGGAGGGCTTGATAAATGCTGTGAAGAGCGGCCAATATCCAACACTGCAGTTTGATATATTCAGCGGTAAGACTGCTTGGGGTGATTTAAGGGTTAAGGTGGTTAGGATAGCTAATGATAAACCGTACTCAGCGTGGGGTAACGCAGATCCAATAGTTAAGACACCGCCAAAGCTGATAGTGGGTAGTGAGGCGTGGAAAATTAAGGTATTCAACTACAATGCTTATACTCAACCCATCGACATGGGGATAAGCTGGTATGAGGTTAACTCATCTTGGTTGCAGTTCCAGGAATCAATAAGGCACTCAATGGGTTACTCCTTCTCAAGTGCCGTAACTCCACCTTCAAATTCAAATAATGGACAAGACCCCCGTAATGGGGGTAAGAGGGGTGGGAGGTGATTTAAATGGTCCAGCTAGCAATACTCACTGACTTAAGTAAATGCTTTGGCTGCGCTGCCTGTATGCATGCCTGTAAGGAATGGCACTCAAGTGGATGTTATGGCCCAATGACTGACCTTGACCCATGGGGACCTGACCCAGGCAAGGCTCCATGGTCAGTCTTCTTCATGAGGGTACTGCAGGTTGAGGTTGGGGAATTCCCCAACACTAAGACCTTCAGCGTACCAATAAGCTGCTTCCACTGCAGGAATCCAGCCTGCACCACGGTATGCCCAACTGGTGCTATATATAAGAGGAAGGAGGATGGCGTTGTTGTTATTAACTATGATGTATGCATAGGGTGCAGGTACTGTGAGAACGCATGCCCCTACGGAAACATAATCTTTGATCCAGTGGAGGGAGTTAGTAAGAAGTGTGTCTTAGCCATTGATAGAATTTACGATGACTCCCTTCCACTCTATGAGAGGATTCCACCATGCGTTAGGAACTGCCCAGCTGGCGCTAGGATATTCGGTGACATGGATGATCCCAATAGTATAATATACAGGACAGCGGTTAGAAAAGGCGCTGTACCAATGGGTGCTGAGTACGGTACTAATCCACCCAGTCTTTACGTGATGCCTGGTGTACCAACTAATGAGTCAGGGCGTGAAGCAGCCCAGCAAATTATGAGCGAGCCCAATGAGTATGCCGTAAGAACTGGCGCGGCTGATTTACCCACGGTATTAAGTAAGCTGAAGGGCGTTAAGCCATCTGGTGGGCATTGTAAAGTTGAGAGTGTAGGTAACTCTAAAGGGTATGGGACATGAGTAACGTTGAGGTAGTTAATTTTAAAAGGACACTAGCTATTTCAAGATCAATACTTTATGATTTCCTCTCATCGCTGTATTTATACCCACGAAACCTTAATGACTTTAATAATTTCGTTAAAAGCAAGATAAATGTTGTTAAGAGCGCTTCAATGAGCTTAACCAACATATATGATTTTAAGGATCTTAATGAAGTTATGCGTTATGCTGAAAAGGTTAATGACTATGACTCATTAACTCAAATTGAAGCTGACCTAACTAGGGTAGACTATGGTGTTCCACCATATGAAGGCTACGTACATAGGGGTTACTTTGATGTTGGTGTTGAATCAATGGTTAACGCAATCTACGCAGAGTTTGGAATGAGCGTGAATAAGGGCTTCAGAGACCTTAGGGGTGATCATATTGTTATTGAGCTGTCTTTCATGAGTTACCTAGCGTATAAAAGCTACGAGGATTTTGAACACTATGAGAAATACACTGATGCTGAGATCAATTTCCTAATTAACCACTTAGCAGTATGGATCCCAATATTCGTAATTAGGGCGCTTAATCTTAAGCTTAAGACAAGTTACGTTAAGGGTATTCTTAGGTTCACTAGGTACTTCATACAAAGGGATAAGGAGGTTATTACTAGTTTAGGTGACTTATCGTGAGTAATGAGGTTAAGGTTGTTAGTGATAATGAGGACTTAAGCACTATTACCAATAGCCCTACGATAATATTGAGTGATAATCAACATGGACAATCGCCTAAGTTACCTAATGTTCATCCAATTAACGTATATGTTGTGAAGAAAAGTGATAACCGAAGATTAAGGGTCCTATTAGCGCAACTAAGAGCCCGTAGAATTAGCTTAACTACTATTGATGAAAAAGGTAATTTAACGAGAAGGGATTTCATAACAGGTAAATTAACTAAGACGAGGCTTGTTAATGCCCCAGTAGTCTTTAATGGCTCCTGCATGGCAAGGTATGGCTGCACTCAGTGTGTTGATGCATGCCCAAGTGGTGCAATATCAATCAATAATAAGGTGGTAATGATAGATGCGGGTAAATGCATTGAGTGTGGTTCCTGTGTTGCGGCGTGCCCCACAGGTTCATTAGCCATGGCTGGTGCAGACGATAATGAGTATGTTGTAGCTATTAATGAAGCATCAAGAGCCGGTTTCAGAAGACTAAGATTCACGTGTATTTACGATAATTCACAGGACAGCGATGATGAATACACGTATAAACTACCATGCATTGCATCAGTAGGTCCTGAGTGGCTGACTATGGCCTTAGCATCATTTGACGAGGTCTCCTTCACATGCCCTAATGAATCCTGTAAATTAAATGGCGTAGCTAAGGTTAAGGAATTACTCAGTAATTTAACTAAGGCTATTAAAGTTGAGGTAAGTGGGCTAATGGTTAAGAGACCTAAGGGGTATAGTGATTACTTAACCTACGTAGGAATAAGGAGGAGTGACTACTCCAGTGCGCTTAGGAGGCTTAAGGCATTATCCACGGGTGAATTGGCCTATGGCTTAAAAATATTTGATATTAACATTAGCGAGGATAAGTGCTCCTTCTGTGGTGTCTGCTTTGCTAAATGCCCTGGTAAGGCTTTCGACGTAGATAGTGCCCAAGGTGTCACAGTGCTTAAGTTTAATGCTATTAAGTGCTTGGGATGTGGATTATGTGTGGATAGTTGCCCTGAAAAGGCAATTAAGTTAACGGTATCTTCATTAAACGATGAGTGGATTATTAAGGTTAAGGATGAGGTTGTTAAGTGCAAGATATGTGGTAAACCCTTTGATACCAGGAGGCATATTCAAATGGTTAAGGCTAGAATGGGCATTAAAGGTGACCCAGAGTGGCTTTACTTATGCCCAGATTGCAGAAGATACTATACTGCTAAGGAAATGCTTAAAAGGAATCTTAGTATTTAGAGGATGAGTGAATTAATTAGAATTCATTCTACTCCTACTTCTAAGCATCAGTAATTCTACTATTAAGCCATCCTTTACTTCATTTACCCATGGTGGTATATTAACTAATGCATCCGCCTCAGCTAATGTTGATGTAAATGAACTACCTGTAACCTTCAATGGCTTAACCAAGTACCCTTCACCACTGGTTTCGATAACAGCCCTAACCTGTCTCCAAAGCCCCCTACCTGGTTCAGTTTTCTCAACGAGCCTACCGTAGGCTTTAGGTAATGGTACTGTGCTGACTATGCCAAGCATACGCCTTATGAATGGTTCTATTAAGAGGGTTAAGGCGTTTAACGCGCTTATTGGGTGCCCACTCACGCCGAACACTACATGGCAATCATCAAATACCGCCACTGTAGATGGTCTACCCGGCCTCATTTTAATACCCCTAATGTAGTACCTTGGCTTCAGTGAAGTTAATACATCGTGAACGTAATCTATTCCACTTGGCCCAGTCCCACCTGTAATGATAACTATGTTTGATTCACCTAACTCACCCTTAATAGTTGACGAGATTTCATCATAGGAATCCTTAATTATAAGGTGCTTTAATATGGTTACGTAAGGCATGTAATTGCTCATGAACCACTTAATCACTGAACCAGTGCTCTCAATAACCTTACCCCCTAGGTATTCCTTAAGAGCCTCTTCGGGGGTATGGGGCTTAACTAATTCACTACCTGTTGACAGTAATGATGCTGTAAGCCTATTGTAGAATTGCGCCTTAAAGACCCCGGCCTCAAGTAGTGCTGATAATAAGTAGGGTGTTAATACAGTACCCTTCTCAACCAGTAACTGACCCTTCCTTGCGTAGGAGCCTGGCGCATCAATGTTTTTACCTGTTGAGTAACTCTTTGTAACTATAATGGAATCGCCATTAACCTCAGCGTCCTCCTCAGGTACAACAACGTCAGCACCCATGGGTAAGTATGCCCCCGTAGTCACGTAGTACGCCTCCCCATTACCTAATTCACGGTTTGGTAATTGCCCTATTAGGATTGAGCCAGCTAACTTAAACACTCCAGGTGTCTCACTAGCCCTTACTGCGAAGCCATCGTAAGCCGCCTTAGGCATTATTGGTGTATCAAATGGTGCAGTAATGTCATTAGCAGTAACTAACCCAATGGCATCCCATAATGCTAATTCACTAACACCCGGATTACACTTGGGTGCATTGTTTAATGCATCCTCTAGGTCATGTAATGTTATGTACTTATCCTCGTGCAGTCTCATTAGTCTCAATGTGCTGCTAAACTTTTAAACCCACCGTGATTAATCTTTCTCTAAAGTGAATAATTACTTCTCAGCACCTATGAGGTTCAGTATTGCGTTAGCCACTGCACCATAACCCACACCCCTCCTCTCAAGGTCCCTTAAGGCATGCGCCGCTAGGGATAATATGCCCTTACTCACGTAAACCCTAGCCTCATCCCACAGCAGCGCCTCAGCATCACCCTCACCCCTAAGTAACCTTAATAATGGTGGATCACTCCACCTAATCACCACATCATTAGTGAACACTATTGGACCCCTTAGGTTGAAGCCCATTAAATCAATCCTCCTGTTAACGTTTAGGAATGAGGTTAATTTAATACCATGGCTTAATGGGCTTAGGAAATTGACAACATTCGATAATCTAAATAAGTCACTTAAACGGCTTCTACCATGGGCAGCCGCCTCATTAATCACAGTCCTAAGTAGGCTTGAGTCTATTCTGAATAAGTGGCTTTCAACAAGACCATTAGGCAGCACAAAGACTGATAATGGTCCATTACTAAGCAGTACCTTAAAGACATCAGTGGTTACATTGGGTGTATCGCATGGTGAGAAAACCAGAACCCCATTTAACGATGAAGCTGAGTCAACGCCAGCCAATACACCACTGAAGCGTTCACTATCCCCTATTACACGTAAACCCATGTTAACGTACTTGCTTGAATTAACCCCACCAGCGATAATGATGTCATCAAATACTGTGGCCTGCTTAATTATCCTCATTATCATTGGTTCACCATTCACTGGAAACAAGCACTTATCAACCCGCTCTAAACCATCTTGCTGAAACCTCCTTGACTCGCCACCAGCTAGTATTATTAGGAACGAGGGCATTAATTTAGGTGGTACGGTAAGTTAATTAACATTAACACAAGCCCAGTAACTAAACTATGAATTAATACCAGGACGCTGATTAATAGGCAGTAACGTTTATTTGATCTGGGATAGTTTACAGCATTATGCATGAGCATTACACTAAGCTTAGTGGTAGGATTGGGCACATTTACGTGATTAGGCGTAGGATTGGACATATTTACGTTAAGGGTGATTTAAGTGGCCTTAAGGGTGAAGCTAAGAGTAAGAGCCAGTAGGGTTATTGAAACCACAGCGTTAGTTAACACAGGCTTTGAAGTAGAACGCCCTCAACTCCTAATCCCACTTAGATTAGCAAAGGAGCTTGGGCTCTGGCCTCCCCCGCCCTCAGCTGAATTGATTGAACTTGGTACTGCAGGTGGGCCAGTTAGGAATTACATGGTGCCTAATGCGCTTGAGGTTTGGGTAATCACTGAGGATAGGGAAGTGGGTCCTGTTACCTGCGATGCATTAATCTCAAATATTGAAACCGAGGTGCTCATAAACGATAAGTTAGCTGGGGAATTAAAGATCGTTATACTTAACCCAGCCACTGGTGAATGGAGATTCTACGATGAGACCATTACTAGACATACTGAGTCACCCACGTATTGGGTTTAGGCATTCACTTAAGAGTTCTTCCAGCATCAAGGCATCATTAATATTCATGTAGGGTTAAGAAGGAGCAGTATGGGAATCTACCTAAGGTTCAGATCCATTATTTCATGCATTATAGGCTACTGATTCACCCCTTGGAGTAGTTACCTCAACCCTAATTACGTTATCTGCAGTATTCTCAAATGCATCAACGTGTGATGTGACTACTAGCGTATCGACAACGTTGGATAAGTCACGCAGCCAATTTGAAACCCTCCTTCTATGTTCTGAATCCAAGTGCTCTGTTGGTTCATCTAGGAGCATTATGGGTATGTCACCAAGTATTGCCTTAGTTAAGGCAAACCTAAGCACCAGGGCTACTAGGTTTCTCTCACCCATTGAAAGCATGCTTACTGGTAATTCCCTACCATCACTCCTCTTAACCATGACCTCATAGTCCTCCGTAACGTAAACATCGGTCAGTGATTCCTTATGCCTAAGCATCTTGAAGGCGTCCCTCAACTCATCATTTATTGCATTCAGTAACGCCCTCCTTAACGCAGGCTTAGCGTTATCTATTGCGTTAATTAACCCTACAACCTCCTGGATCTTCCCCCTAATGAACCTAAGTCTCTCACTCCTCTTACTAATCAACTCCCTTAAACGCTCAATCTCATTCTCTAATTCCTCTATACTGGCCCTTAATTGACTTAAACTACCCCTGTTTTGATCAAGCCTAGTCCTCAATTCCTTAACCTCCCCCTCAGTCCTCTTAACCTCCTCCTCAACCTCCCTAAGTCTCATTAGCTCCTTCCCCAAGGCCTCAATCTCATTCTCTAGTTCCTTAATCCTAGCCTCAGTATTAGTCTTATTTTCCAGTAAATGCCTTAAGTCAGATTCAGGGTTCTTAGCTAACTCAGCATTAAGTTCCACATACTCCTCCTGAAGACTCTCCGCCTCAGCGAGTTCCCTCCTTAATTGACTAAGCCTAGTGTTAACGTTATCATGCATCCTCCTCAGGTTCCCCAATTCCTTAACCTCCTCCTTAGCGGCCTTCAACTCCTCCTCAAGTTCACTAATCCTTATCCTTAATTCCCTTAGCCTTGATTCAAGAATTGGAATTCTCTCAGCAGCCATCTTGGCTTGGGTAAGCTTACCCCTAAGCTCCTCCTCAGCCTCCTTTAAATCACCATAATCCTTTAACCTCAGGTCAATTTCCCTCATCTCCTCCTTAATCTTCCTCAACTTCTCATTATTCTCCCTAATTAACCTCTCCTTATCCTCTGGTTCTAATGGTCTCTTGCAAACTGGGCATACGGGTTCCTTAGATGACTTCAATACATTCAACTCCTCCTCAATATGGCTTAACTCACTCTTAAGTGATAGCTTCCTAGACTTCAATTCATCAAGTTCACTAAGCCTCATTATGATTTCCTTAAGCTTCCCCTCAATTTCCCCCTTCCCAGCCACCCTTTCCCTTAATTCCTCCAACTCCGCCTCAATTTCCCTCAACTGGTTACTTAACTCTGAATGCTGCTTCTCAAGCCCCTTTATTGTTGATTCCTTGGATTCAAGGGTTATTACCTTACTCCTTAATTCCTTCTCCTCCTCCTCAAGTTCATTAATCTTGCTTCTTAACTCCTTTATACCCTTGATCTTTTCCTCAATCTCCTTAACCCTGGCCTTAATGCTCTCCCTCTTCTTGATCTTTTCCTCAGTATCCTTAATACTTGAATTAATCCTACTTAACTCACCCTTAAGCCTAGTTAACTCATCATTAAGGGCATTAAACCTCTCCCTAATTCCAATCAGCCTCCTCTCCTCCTCCTTAAGCTTACTTAATTCACCATCCTTGATGCTTAACTCCTCTTCAAGCTTATTGACCTCGTTCTCAATTTCCTTAACCTTAACCTTAGCTTCACTCAGCCTCCTCTCAACTCTCTCCTTCTCATCATTGTTCTCCCTAATTGCAGCCTCAAGCGCCTTCTCCTCCCCCTCAAGCCTCTTCTCAATGCTCCTTAGGACATCAGTCTGAAGCTTATCCATTGAGTCAATCTTAAGCAGCCTATCAAGCTTAAACTCCTCCCTCCTATTAACCTCAAGTATGTCCCTTAATTCACCTTGCCTAACGTAAAGAAGGTTGAAGAGGTCAACGTCCACCCCCAGGTTCTCCGTAACCCACCTAGTCACCTCCTTATCCCTACCGGCAACTCTACTACCGTTCTCGTTCATAACGTATGTTTGGGATTCAATAACCTTCTCCTTAGTGAAGGCACGTTGAATAACGTACCTACGCCCCTCAATATTCACTACTAGCCTAACCGCACCAGTGGAGGCACCTATGGTAACCAACTCCGATAACCTCACCCTCCTCCTCTTAAGCCAGTCGGTCCCATAGAGTGCTAAGGCGATAGAATCCAGTATGGTTGTTTTACCTGCACCGTTTAAGCCATGTATGAAGTTAACCCCACTACTTAACCTCACTGAGGCTTTCCTTATTGACCTAATGTTCTCAATCTCAATTAACTCTACTGAAGCCATTCAACATCATCCCCTATCCCAAGGGCCTTCTCCAAGGCAACCCTAGCCTCATTAACCTTACCGTCGCTTACCAGGTCAAGGGCCCTAAGGACGGCATTAACCATAGTCTCATTACTCAGGTTCTTGCCTAAAACTGATTGAATCAAGTCAAGTAGGCCATGGACAACCTGACCCTTAACACTACTGCGTTTAGTGACGGCTAACTTAACGTTAACCTTAAGTGCATCCCTTATTAAACCCTTAACTGCGTTGAAGCTGTAATCCCTCACACTAAAGCCCTCACCTAATTCACCGGTTACGTTAACCTCAACGTAGGCGTCCCTGTAATTAAGGCTACTTAACTCACCTAAATGCTCCCTGAGAACTGAGGGTGATTCACCATTAACATTAATTAACACCTTGATCATTCTGCGTCCCCCACGTAGCCTAATTGGTTCAACCCTAACCCTATCACCATAATCAGTATCCAGTAGTAGGAAACCCTTAGGATCCTGTTCCTTAACCTTACTCAACTTGCCATCATTAAGAATGTAAGTTTCAAACTCCTGGGAATCCCAAATCTCAAGGGAACCAGGGTATACTGCATTTAATGATGGATGCCTTAAGGCATGTTCATGAATATGACCCACCGCGTAGTATGCATTGGTCGGAAGTTCACCAGCAGGTATAGTGTAGTAATCAATATTAGGCATGGGGTACCTATATGGTGCACCCTCAATGTATTGATGCATCATAACAATGTTTAAGCCACTCCCCATTAATTCCCTTAAACCCCTGGTTAGCTTACCATGATCACTACTGGGCACGCAGCCTACACCAATGATCCTCAACTTCCCGTAATCAACGTAATCCAAGTCAAGGTACTTAACTAGGCCTGAAGATGATAATACACTTATTGGATTATCCACAGGATTAATTACCGAGGCATCATGATTACCCCTAGTAATAATTACATCAAGCCCAGAATCCTTAAGCCTACTGAAACCCTTAATTGCCGTTAAGTATGTTGATGGGGATGGCCTTGGATTATCAAAAAGATCACCAGTAACAAGAACAGCATCAACCCCCCTCTCTTCATGTAACCTAATAATCTCATTAATTGCATTAAAGAACGCTAACTCGTAATCCTTAGCCCTAGCCTCAAGACCATACTGCCTCCTACCTAAGTGCACATCAGACATGTGCGCAATGAGCACAATACTGAATCTTCGTTTAGGTTAAAAAGCTAGTGCATTAATTAATACTTTTCAGAAACTCTAAGGTTAAGTAATTCTTAATAAGCACAGGTTTAACCACACTAATGTTTCCCTAAACCTTCTAATAAGCTAGTATCATCTGTGCATTTCACTGTTTTAATATTCCTTAACTTAGCTAGTATCCACTTTATTTACTCCTTAATCTTCATTTAATCCCCTCAATCCAACCCATAGCCCTACTCAAAGCCTTAAATACGGTACCTCATTGAAACTGCATCATCAGTTCAGTATAACGATTACTTCTGCTTAATCCCAAGCATAATTGGTTGTACATTGTCTCAATGTTGAAACCTAGGGGGAATGAATTATAATTGATTCAACCAATCTTATGCAGCTTGCTTAACTCTAATTCAATAGCCTTATTGAAAATTGACATGTACTCCATCGGTAGGTTAACCATTACATCGTGGAAGTACCCCAGCACTATTAGGCTCCTGGCCTCCTCCTCACTTAAGCCTCGGCTCCTCAGGTAGAATAACTTATCCTCACTTATCTTGCCAGTGTAGGCTTCGTGGGTGACTGTGGCTGAATCCTCAAAAACCTGCTCATGAGGTATTGTGTACGCCCTAGACTTCTCATCAAGCACCAGTGAGTCACATGATACTGATGACTTAGCGTACTTAGCCCCCTTCCTAACGTAGACGAGCCCCCTATACACTGTTGTACCACCATTTAGGCTAACCCCCTTACTAACAACCTTACTTGACGTGTGGGGTGCATCGTGAAAAACCTTAGCCCCCTCCTCCTTCCAGGTTGGCCCATTAGCCAGAGCCACAGAGGTGACGGTGGTTTTAGCGTACTCACCCTTAAGGACAGTCATTGGGTAAACCATAGTTACCTTACCGCCCAATGAGCCGCTAAGCCACTCAACGTTAGTGTTGGCCTCGGCTATGGCTCTATTATTACCAAAGTAGACCACACCCTTACTCCAATTCTTCAAGTCAACAAGCTTAACCCTAGCCCCCTTATGCACGTAAACCTCGGTTACGCCATCATGTAGGCTAAGGCCACTGAAGACTGGGGCGGCACAGGCAACTATTAATTCAACCTGGGAGTTCTCACCAACGACTATGAGGGAATGTTCGAATTGACCAACATTAGCGCTACTTATAAGTACAACAAGCTCTATAGGCATTTTAACACGCGTATTAGGTGGTACATAAACAAACACACCCCCGCTCCATAGGGCAATGTTAAGTGATGCAAACTTATACTCAGGTGGGAAAACCTTACCGAAGTACCTTGCCACTAGGTCAGGATACCTCTTAACAGCCTCATCCATGCTCATAGCCACCACCCCAGCTTCCTCAAGGCTTCTCCTCACGTTCTCGTAGACCACCCCTGAGTCAACTTGGCTAATGACTCCAGCCAATAGCCTGGACTCAACTTCAGGTATTTGAAGAGCCTCATAGTACTCCCTTAATTCCCTAGGTAACTCATCCCATGACCTAGCTCTCTCAACGCTTGGCTTAGCGTATAGGATTAGGGATTCAAGGTTAATGTTACCCTCCAGGGGGAGCCAATTTGGCCAAGGTTGCCTCTCAAACATTTCAAGCGCCCTTAACCTAAGCCTCCTCATCCAATCAGGCTCACCCCTAATCCTGCTCAACTCCTCAACGGCATCCCTACTTACTCTACCTGTTATTGTTACATCCCACTTAATTGGCTTAGCTAAACCAAGCATGCTTGAGACATCCTCAGCCTTAGTGAAATCTAGCTTAACATCACTTATCCCCATCGTGTACTTCACCAACTTCATGAAATTATAAAACTTATTTAATTATAAACCATGATTAATGAGGACCCAATGAACTCAGTACGTGGGTTCTCGATCACTGGTCACAACTTAATAATCCTCATCACTGCATCCCCTAAATTAAGCCCCCTTATAAACTATGATTATTAATACCATGGTTTGAATAAGAGAGTTCAACCTTCATTGTGGTTAATAGTTACTTAGCCTCATTACTCCTCCCCTTTGAGGGTGATGGGTTTCATTAGGCGTCTTCCCCCAAGGCCCACTCGCAAGCCCCACAACGGCAACCTATGATATCACATAAAACTTACCTTATCGCATTAAGAGGATTGAAAGTAATTAAAAATAACGAGCAGTTACGTAAAAATGTTAACAGACTTGCAGTACACGTTAATTTAACTACATGAAGATGTAGTACTGCGATTAACTTACGCCTTAACTCTACTAACGGCACTTCTCTTAATTAACCCAGCTAAGGCAGTGCCCACTAGGGTGACTAATATGTTTACCGCCAATGCTAATACAGCAATGTAGTATAGGTGGCTTGCAATCGGGTAGAGCGTTGGTGAGGCACCCTTTGTTGCAATATACCTAACCATGAACATGTATACGCCTGTTAATATTCCTGAAGCCCAACCAGCCATGAGCGCATACTTATTAAGCCTATCAGTAACTAAACCAAGGAATATTGGGGGCAGCGTTTGAGTTATTATTATTCCACCAAGTAGCTGAAGGTTTATTGATACTGAGGCTAATGCTGGTATTAAGGCGAATACGAGCGCAAGGAACTTAAAGAAGACTGAAGACCACTTAGCCAACCTGGCCTCACCCTGAGGAGTCAATTTAACCACATACCTAGCCACATTCCTAGTCAATAAATTCGCCTGAGCCATAGCCATAATTGCGGCAGGCACCATACCTCCAATGAAAATGCCCAGTAAAGCCACCCCAGCTAGCCAATTGGGTAGTATTGTGGCCGCCAATGCTGGTATGGGTAAGTTACCTTTAATTACAGCCGCGTACCCGGTTGATGGGAAACTCCTTATAATGCTAAGCGCCTGTGAGTCGGCGTAAACCAGTATTCCGTAAAGCGCCAGTAATGCAAGCCCAATACCATATATTGGCAGTAGGGCTGTGCTTAAGGCTAATTTACGCTTACTCTCAGCGCTTAAGGCTCCATTAACCGAGTGGGGGTATAGGTATAGTGCAAGTGAGCTACCAACCCAAAGTGATAGGTAAGCCGAGGAGAAGGCTGGGTTAAGGCTACTGGTGCCTGTGGGTAAGCCCTTACCACTGTTTAGGCTGGTGGCTATCTTGAAGGCTGTGTGGAATGCGCCTGGTATGGCAATGGGCGCAACAATGAGTATCGCTATTATGCTTAGGAAGATTAATGCATCCTTAAACACCGCAGTTAAGGTGGCTCCCCTTAAGCCGCTTGTGTACGTGAAGGCTGCTAATATTATGAAGGCTATGGTTAAGGCCAAGTCGCTCACAGTTTCTAGGCTAGCCCCAGGAACAACGTTAAGCAGCATAACTGCTAACACAGCACTCATGCCTACTATTTGAAGCGCAATGTAAGGTAACTCAGCCACTATACCGGTTAATGCCACTAATGCAGCCAATAACCTACTGTTAAACCTATCCTCAACGAAGTCAGCGGCCGTAATGTAACCCCTCCTCCTAGACCACTCCCAGAGGGGAGGCATGACTACTGTGGCTAATGCGAAGACTGTGGCTACATAGGGTACTGCGAAGAAGAATAATGCACCCTTCGCGAATACACCAGCGGGAACTGCAACGAACGTGTATGCCGTGTATAAGTCTGCACCCACTAGGAACCATACTAAGAATACTCCTAACCTCCTGCCGGCTAAGGCCCACTCATCAAGCCTACTTAAATCACCCCTCCTCCACCTAGCCCCATAGAAGCCCAGCAGCACGAAGACTATGAAGAGTACTAGGAATGATGCCCAACCGGCAATCCCAATCATGATTCACCACCATGAATCAGGAAAACCCCTATTAGGCTTAATACTGCGGCTATAACTAACCAAAGGGTCTGGAACCAGTAGAAAAATGGTACACCACCAACCTCAGGATTAACCCTATTGTACACCGGTAGCACTAGGTAAAAAACCCACGGTACTATGAAGAGTATTGCGGCAGCAACCCTTCTACCCAAGCCAATGTTACTAGGCATAAAGGGGCCTTCTTAATTCCTTTATAAGTATTACCCTGTAACTACTTTAGATTAATATGAACGTAAACTGTGAAATAGGTTACTCTATTAATATTTAATAATAATTAATTAATCAAGGTTTACGGGTGATTCTTAACACATGAATGCATTCAGACATAATTAGGGATAGCAGGCGCGTTACGTTTTAAAATACTATGAATCAGATGCACTATGGCTAGGTTAGTTATACATACGGCTAAGAAACCATACGTATATAAGCTTCCCAGTGGGGAAACAGTAGCCATATGCATGTGTGGACTAAGCGATAAGTACCCATTCTGCAGTGGGAAGCATAAGCTGGTGCAGGATGAAGATGATGCTAAGGTTTATACATATGATGAAACAGGTTATAAGAGGCTAGGTGAAGTCAATATTGATGTTAAGGGATTAAGGAAGGTTTAAGCATGGTTTAATTTAAAACTAAGCTTAATACAATGTACCTCAATAATATACTTGAGAGCATTCCTGACCGTGAATTAGTTTTAAAGCTAAAAACCACCCCTTATTCATGGTACTTAACTTAACCAACATGAGTGGGGAGGTAACGTATAAGTGCCCTAAATGCGGCTTCACAACTGAGGCTAATACCTGGCTTATCAAGTGCCCTAGGTGTGGATCACCTTTGGATGTAAGCCATGATTTAAGGAAACCTAGGGAACTTAGTAGGCGTGAATTAGCGAGGATTCTGCCCATTAAGGAGCCGTTAAGCCTTGGTGAGGGTTTAACCCCACTGGTTAGGAGAGGTGATTATTACTTTAAACTTGAGTACCTTAACCCCACTGGTTCATTTAAGGATAGGGGATGGAGCCTTGCCCTATCAGTACTACGTAACGACGTCACTGTGGTTGAGGATTCAAGCGGTAATGCTGGACTATCCCTAGCAGCATACTCTGCGGTTAAGGGGGTTAAGGCTAGGATTTACGTCCCTAAGACGGCCCCTGAGGCTAAGAAGAGGCTTATGAGACTCCTAGGCGCCAACGTTGTTGAGGCGGCAACTAGGGCTGACGCATCATCGCTCGCCATGAGCTTCACAGAGGGGGTTTACGTTGGTCATTCATGGAACCCATTCTTCATACATGGGGTTAAGTTAATAGCCTATGAATTAGCATTAGAATTAGGAAGCATTGATAACGTTGTTGCACCTCTGGGTAACGGTACCTTAACCCTAGGCCTATACTTAGGCTTCAAGGAGGCTGAGGAATTGAAACTAATTAAGGACATGCCTAGAATAATAGCCGTTGAGGCGTCAGGCTACGAGTGGGCCTACAGTATGCTCCACAACACACCCATGGGGGTTAAGGCAACGTTACCTGACGGCATAATAGTACCCCAACCACCTAGGTTAAATCAAATAGTTGATGCCATAAGGGACACTGGGGGTGACGTGGTAGTTGTTGATGATCAGGGGGTTATTGATGGATTAAGGAACAGTATCAGGTTAGGATTCATAATTGAACCCACCAGTGCGGTTGTATTTAAGGCCTTGAAGGAAGTTAAGGCTAATGGAACCACTGTGGCTATCCTAACTGGTTCAGGGTTAAAACTAAGTAATGAACTATATAGATTAATATACGGTGAGTAGTGAATCTTAATGCGTTACTTCATAGTAACTAATAATTGAGGCAAAATTAAGTCCAACTTTAAGTTTGAACGGCTATGGCTAATGTTTTATCATCAGTCATGAAACTATACAAGTCCTCAAGCCTTCTTAAGTAATTAAGAAGCCACAGTCCGTATTCTTCTAAGTTCATATCATTAAGCTTTCTCATTAATGGTATGTAGAATTTTTGATAAGGTTCAAAGATCCATGAATTAGTGCTCTGATCATACTTAGCTTGTAATGAACCCATAATGCCATCACTCATAACCACTAGTGCTGTACAATCAGACTTATTAATACTTAATTCATCAACATTAAGTAATGATGACGTTATTGGTATTGTTTCATTTGGGTTTTCACCTTTCATTATACTTGATATTAACTTAGGTGACTCGCCATTAATAGCAACAACGTATGAGTCCCCAATCCCAATACCGAAACACTCATTATTCCTCATTAATCCTATAGCTAATGTAGTTTCAAAATCCTTGATACTTAGCCTATTCCTATTAGCCTCATTCTTAATAGCTCTGATAACCGCCTTAATAGCATCAATAAGGGTTCCCTCATTACTTGGGTTAACGCTATTAATAGCAACCTTAACTGCTATTGATGCTGCTATATGGCTTAATCTGGCTGATGATAATCCATCTGCAACAGCAAGTATCGCGTAGCCATCACCATAATCCCACTCAGCAACGTAAGCATCATAGTCACCATTAAACGGTATCTCTAAGAAACCATACTTCATTACCCTACTTGAAGTCATGAATCTATCCTGCCTAAGTATGCCGGTTTGCCTATGTTCTAAGCCTATCACTGATGCTGCAGCAATCTTTATAGCCATATTATTACCGCAATTAAACATTAATAACAAAAGGTTGACCAAAATCAACTGGTGGTGCCTGAGTCTGTTGCCCAGGCTTACTGCTGGATGTCTTACTAATAGACTTAGATAACCAAATAGCCATTTTCTGCCAATTTGAGGATACATCATCCATCATTATTGGAGGCGGAGCACCTGTTGGCTTAGAAACAAAGTTAAATAATATTTCTGCACCATTTCTAAGGTCATTACCATGGCCAGTTATTATCATAAAGAAGTTAATTCTTCTATTGGCTATTAAATCCTTAAGTAGACTTATAGCATCATTATAACTACTAGTATAGTTTCCATTATCATCCACACCATCTGTTGGTTCACCATCGGTTAAAACCCAAACCCATGGAACATACGACATTAATCCTTGGCTCTTATAATATTCCCTCCTCTCCCTAGCCTTACTAATCGCCTCCTTAATTGCTTTAAAGAATGGCGTATCACCATTAGGTGTTAATTTACTTGATAAAGCTTCAATATCTAGGCTACTTATTGATGAGAAATCTTGAAGCATATCAACAGTACCACCAAATTTGTAAATCATAACTTCAACACTCCTGCTAGCTTGCTGGTCATTAAGAATCTGCTGTTTAAGAGTACTTAGTGCTTCAATTAAGTTATCAATTCTTCTTTTACCTTCCATCGTTTGGGTAGACATGGAGTAACTAGTATCTAGGACTAGAACTAAGGGTAATTTAGGGACTTGAGGTGAAACCTCAGGTTCACTCATCTTTAAGCCACTGTTAATTTAGACTTCAAGGGCTTTTAAATTTTATTCATACATAAATTATGAGTATGAAGTAAAAATTTAAAATATAAGAATTATAAATAAAAATGTGCTAAATCAAGGTGCTAGATTACTAGTAAATTGGGCACCTTACGCTGATGAGTATATTCCTAACGTAACAATATTTAGTGAATTAGAGCTTGAGAGGGAAATTGGTAGCGGTGGTGAAGCCACAGTCTACAAGGTAAAGGATAATCAACTTGCTGCTAAAATATACCATAACCCTACTGTTGAGCAAGAGGAGAAGATTAAGGCAATGATTAGGAATAGACCTATTGAACCTATTAAAGGTAGGATTAGTCTAGCGTGGCCGCTTGGAATACTAAGAGACTCCAGCGGTAAGTTTATCGGCTATGTAATGTACTTTGTATCAACTGGCGTAACCCTTAATGACCTATTAATACCCGATGATGTCTTATGGCTTATTAAGCTTGTTAATAAGGGTGTTAACATTAATTACGCTATTAAAATTAGAGAGAACCCATACCTATTTAGAATCGGAATAGCGTATAATCTTTTATTAATCGCTAAGTCCATTCACGACGCTGGGCATATAATAGGGGACGTTTCTCCAAACAATGTTTTAATAAATCCAGATGGATCAATAACATGGATTGATACAGACTCTTTCATAATATATGATAAAAAGACGGGAAGGAAATTCACTAATCCGTTTTACACCGAAGATTATGCAGCCCCTGAAGTTGGCATACATATTGATGCGAGAAATAGGGGTATTTCACAGGATTACTTTAGCTTAGGTGTTTTAGCCTTCATGCTGATAATGGATGGGTATCATCCATTTCACGCAACTAGAAGTGATAAGTCAATAGAAGGTTATAGAGGAAATATTGTTGACTGTGTCTCCTATTTCTTAGACTTCAATAGAGATAAGGTTTATGCCATACCCAAGAATGCTCCAAGTATTAGTAGACTCAAAGTACTTGACCCTGAACTTTACAATGCCTTTAGATTAACATTGGCATGCAATGAAAATGATAGGTTAAGGAGCTTTTCTACGCTTATTAAATCATTACATAATGCTTACCAATTATTAAGTAAGTATACTGCCTGTAAGAACCCTAATATACCTAGTATTATAATAAATGACCCTGTTAAATCAGTAGTTGACATTATGAACGCGTTATCACTAAGTGTGTATAACTGTGGTTACCCAAATAGACTTCACTTAGCTTACCCATGGGAATACTTGCTCATAGATGTTATTGCTGAACTTGGTAATGATAGGTTCAAGGTGACTTCAGTTCCAGAAACTGTAAGTCCTAGTGATTTTAGTAAATATGAGAAACAATTGCGAGTGATTTTCCCTAATATTAGCAATACGCAATTAAGAGGTGTGCGACCACAACCGGAATACTCACCATCATTAATGCCTATCCAGCAGTTACCTCAACCAATAATAAAACAACCTCCACCTACTCAACAACCTAAGCCTGTGAAGAGATTTAGATCACCATTAGAGTGGCTATATGGTGATTTGTGGCGGATCTTTTTAACCCTGTATGCATTACTATTCATTACACTCGCAGTATCGTATGCCCTCCATTATTCACTAATGTTTCTGACATCACTATCATTAATACTGATTAATCTATTAATCTTATCGCTCATTAGTAGACTAAAAGGATGGGAGAATGTAGTAGGTATGTTACTAACCATAGGTATACCATTAAGTATAGGATTATTTACATGGGGGTCATGGAAATGGCTAGTTGCGTCCATCGGTTTTTGGAATATTGTACTTATGCTTATATTTTTAGGCCTAATATTTTCTGCTTTTTTAGCATTAATACCAAGTAGTAATCAGGGAAGTGATGCCTTCTCCAATTTCCTTGGCTACTTTATTTTCATGTATTGGCCATTAATTGGAGTATCTTACGTTGAGTGGTACTTTCTTATTAAATATGTATCAATTGTTTTTATAAGTTTATACTTAGTTATTACTATATTGTCTTATGATATATTATTTAGATTATTGAAGACATTTTACTTTAAAAGAATTAAAATCAGTATGATTGCAATATACCTTATATCTATGTTATCCGCATCTTTAGTAGCGATGGTAGTAATTTATGCAATAACTATGATGCCGCATAGTAGTCTATTAATTAGGTTAACATTATTGCCTGCTTTAGCAATAACGGCACTTCTATTACCCTTTGTACCATTGAATCCGCTTAGGTTCTCTATGCTAATAATATCAGCATATACAGGGTATATAATCAGTACTATTGTTCATTTACCTTTAATAATAATCATATATATAAATTACATGTTATATATTACTATAGCTATTATGCTGAGTATAGAAATTACTAAGTATATTCGGTGAAAAACTTAAATACCTAGAGTTTTTCATTAAAATATGAGTTCGAAAGCATTAAGTTTAGGCACATTAATTAGTATAATTATTGGCTTAGTAATAGGTGGTTTCTTAGGTATAATGGTTGGTGGCACTATACTGGCAGTAACAACTACTAGTAGCGTTACCACTACTTTAACATCAACCAGTACTACTACCTCGGTAACCACAGAGACAGTTACAACATTTAGTTACTTAACAAGCACTACAATAACCACAATAACCACAACATCCACGGTATTTACTTATACTACTGGCTTAAAGGGAATTGAAGCTATAAGCTTTAATGGTCAGAACCAATACTTCCAGACACCATCTTTTCAAATATCTGGTGGTGCTGCAAACTTATTTAATTATATTGCAATAAGCAAGGGTTCAATTACAGTAGTGACTTGGGTTTACTTAAATGCTGGTGACTGGGGGCCTATATTGGGTTTTGCTAGTGGGCAACCAACATCGTTAATTCCTCCAGGATCATATACTCCATGGCTTTATATATCTAGTAATGGTATAGTTTACGCAGCTGATGTTGTACCATCATGTATACTTGGTGTGTGCGCTGGGGGATCAATGTATTATGTTGATTCTTCAACTCCCATTAGTACTGGATGGCATATGCTTACAATCGAGGAAGGACATTCTTCTGGTAATACGTACTATATAAGACTATATATTGATAATGAATTCATTGGCGCATCATCAATATCAGGTACTCCTCAATTATTTGACTCAATACAATATGGTTATATTGGTGTTGCATATGCAGTAAATACGCCCCCCTCCCCTTGGCCTGATAGCTGGTATGGGTGGCATTATTTTAACGGATATATAGCTGAGATTATTATTTATCCTTTTGCACTTTCTCAGCCTCAGGTAAATGAATTATTTAATGCAGGTGTAGGTAATCCACCGGTAAGGGGCTATGTAGGACTTTACCTAGTTTCAAGTTATGATTCCGTATCTGCAGTATGGCATGACTTAAGTGGTAATCACTATGACTTAACCGCATACTATAGCCCAAGTGTTGTTACATTACCAACTCCTCCGTAAAACTTAAATATTTTCTTGGAGAATTAAGGAGTATGTCGAATCAATCATTAATTCCGCTTATTGGAGTTTTAATAGGCTTAATTGCAGGTGTTCTTGTAGGTGCAGTAGCTGGAAGGGCCTTGTTGGTAAAGACAACTACAACAACATTATCGTCAACATATACGTTAACATATACCTCCACATCTACAACCACCGTTACAACAACTGTTTACTCAACAGTAACAGTAACATCAACATATACATCAACTGTAACCACAACAACTACAGTTACGCAAGGTAGCTAAGATCTTGGAATTAACTTTTTAAGAGTAAGCCTAATGCTCTAGAATCATGGGTTACTTGAAGTGGCTTGGGCATGCGGCCTTTGAAGTGGAGTTAATGGGTAAGAGAATACTCATTGACCCATGGATATCGAACCCTAATTCACCGGTAACCTTGAGTGAGCTGAGTAAAGTAGACTTCATATTAGTTACCCATGACCACTCAGACCACTTAGGTGAAACTGTTCAAATAGCTAATAAGACCAACGCCACCGTTGTATCAATATTTGAACTCGCCGTTTACTTGGCTGAGAAGGAGGGGGTTAAGAACACTATAGGCATGAATATTGGTGGACCCGTTAAATTAACGAATGAGATAGAGGTTTACATGACCCCTGCACTACATAGTTCAACCCACGGTTCCCCAGCAGGCTTCATTGTGAAGTCACCTGAGGCTGTCATTTACCATGCTGGCGACACGGGTTTATTCAGTGACATGGAATTGATAGGGAGATTATATAAGCCTGACTTGGCTCTACTACCCATAGGTGGCTACTTCACGATGAGTCCACGTGAGGCTGCGTATGCAGTATCCCTAATAAACCCAAGGGCAGTGGTGCCAATGCACTATAACACCTTCCCTCAGATTAGGCAGGACCCTGAGGAGTTCAAGAATCTTGCAGAGTCCCTTGCTCCTCATGTTAAGGTTTACGTAATGAAGCCTGGGGATGTACTTAACCTACCTATTAAGTGAAAAATAAGGCCACTTTTAACTCAAAGTGGTTGAAGAAACTTGGTTTAAACAACCCTCCTCTTCTCAAGTATGTTATCTATTAATGTCACTGAGTAGCCTTCCTTCTCAATAATCTGCTTGGCTGGTGGTAGTTCAAGGTAATTACTTATTCTTGACAGCATCCTCTCCTCATATATGGGGACGAGTTCATTCTTATAGAATATGCCTACAGGTATCCTATCACCCCATTCACTCGCCTTCTCCATGGCCATCAGCTTCTTCTCATTAGCCTCCTTCTCACTGTGCACTACTGGGTCCCATTTTTCGTTTTCTAGTTTGTATATTCTTTTGTCGTACCATTCTTTTGTGTTTATGTCGTTGTATGTTGGGCATGGTTGTAGGACGTCTACTAGTGCTGTTCCCTTATGCCTTATTGCCTCCTTTATTACCTCCTTTAAGTGCCTAGTGTCGTATGCGTATGCCCTAGCCACGAAGGTGTAGCCGCTTGCTAGGGCTAGGACTATTGGGTTAACCGCATCCTTAATATTAGGCTTAGGCAAGGCCTTAGTCTTAACATTCCTAGGCAAAGTAGGTGAAGCCTGACCCTTAGTTAAACCATAAACACCATTATCATGAAGAATAATGGTTAAATCAACATTATACCTACCAGCACTAACAAAATGACCAACACCAATACCAAGCAAATCACCATCACCACCATTAACAACAACCTCAAGGCTTGGGTCAGCAAGCTTAATGCCCATTGCGTAGGGAATAGCCCTACCGTGGAGTGTGTGGACACCGTTAACGTTCAGGAAGTCAGGCATCCTGCTTGAGCAACCTATCCCGGAGACCACTACGATTCTCCTAGGGTCAAGGCCAAGTTCAGCAAAGGCCTGAGTCTCAGCAGCCAAAATACCAAAATTACCACAACCAGGACACCAATCAACCCACTTCTTACCCCTATACTCCTGCGGGCTCAGTGAGACCTTAAGCACCGCCATTTAGGACCACCCTCTTCTCATTTGTGCTTAGTATGTGTTTAATAGCCCACTTAACCTCAGTCCTAGTTATTGGTCTTCCATTCCACTTAAGCACGTAGTGTGTTGGTTCAATACCTGTGTGAAGCTTCATTAATTGAGCCGCCTGGGCAGTGTAGTTGGCTTCAAGGTTAATAATCATCTTCTTACCCTCAAGTAGCCTCCTAATGAGGTTCCTTGGGTATGGGTTGAACATCCTCACTTGAATAACCTGCACATTAATACCCTCACTCTTCAATTCCTGTAATGCATCCACAGCTGGACCCTTCGGTGAACCCCACGTGACCACTGCAATGTCTGATTCATCACCGTAAACCTTAAGCCTCTGCTCCTCTGGTATCTCCCTATCAGCGGTCTCAAGCTTCCTAAGCCTCTTCTCATACATCCTAATCCTGTTCTCACTCTCCTCAGTTATTATACCGTATTCATTGTGTTCATCACCACTGTAGTGCATTATGGCGTAGCCTAATGGAACCCTCGGTGATATGCCATCGTCAGTGAACTCAAACCTCTTATAATCATTAACCTCCTTAAACATTAACTTACCCCTATCAATAATCTTCTTATTCCTGTAATCTAACTCCTCCTCATCAATTATTGAGTATGAGTTAGCGAGGAACTTATCAACAAGGTGTATTACGGGGGTTTGGTAGCGTTCAGCTAGGTTAAGCGCCCATATTGCATCCCAGAAGGCCTCCGTGTGATCCCCCGATGCTATGACTATCCTTGGGAATTCACCGTGGCTAACATTAACGGCGAATAGTAAGTCGGCCTGCTGGCCCCTGGTTGGCATTCCAGTGGATGGGGCACCCCTCATGTAGTATGTTATAACCACTGGAGCCTCATTCATGCCGGCCCAGCCAATGCCCTCAGCCATCAGTGAGAACCCTGGTCCAGATGTTGCTGTTGCTGCCCTAACCCCCGTTAAGGCTGCGCCGATAGCCATGTTGACTGCCGACAACTCATCCTCGGACTGAAATACAAGCACGCCTGCCTTACGTAGTTCCTTAGTTTCAGGGTCAATAACGTCAACGACCTCGTTATCCTCAATGAACATGCTTTCATCAGCGGCAGGGGTTATTGGGTAGTAGGTCTGCACCCTTAGGCCACCGGCAATTTTACCTATCGCCACTGCTGTGTTACCGTCTAATTGAACCCTATGCCCCTTAACCGGTATTTCAGCAAGGTTGTAGGCTGGTTGAACAAGGTCATAGCTCTTCTCTGAAGCCCTCTCATTCATCCTAACGTAGAGTTCATTCTTGAAGAAGACCCTTAAGGCTGCCCTTAGGTAATCCAGCTTAATACCAAGTAACCTCAATGATACTGCTGAGGCTATTAGGTTCCTAGTTCTCTCAACAACTGAGACAGGTAACTTAAGCTCACTGGCAACTTCACTTATTATTTTACCGTAATCAACTGGAATAACCTTAACGCCCCTGCTGGCTGCGTAGTTTAACGCATCCTTTATTGTTGTACCGTAGCCGCTTGAAGTCAGTATCTTCTCAATCTTCTCAGCCCTCTCCGGTTCCATGCTTTGCACTGCACTTACCTTAGTGCCCTCAAGGGTCTTATCGTATATTATGTAGTCCTTAACCTCAGTGAAGTGTTGGAAAACTGTCTCAGCATCAAAAGTAGCCAGTATGTTTACCTCATCGGATAGGCTATTCATCTTAACATCACTTATAGTTAAGTTAAAGTAACTGTGCCTACCCTTAATGTTAGAGTGGTACTCCCTATTACCATAAATGTAGTATCCGGCCCTTGCTACAGCATTACCGAATATGCTTGCAGACGTATCGACGCCACTTCCCTGAGCCCCACCTATCATCCACGTTAATTTAACCGTCATAAACCTCACCTATATAATTCCCTTGATATTTTTAAATCTTTCTAAGTAAATTACTTGACTAACATCAATGTATTTTGCATAAAAGCCAATAATGAAATAGATGCAGTTAAAGATAATTCATGGACCAATGTAGTTTGTTTCTTTGTCTATGTTAAATATTACTTAGATTCTTGAATATTGCCTTAAGCACATCATTCAGTCTTGGCATAGATCATCAAACTCAGGGCCGTCTGGGTTCATCACACGAGGTTAAGCTACAGCTGGCTTAAACGCTTAACTATCGTTAGTCATTAGGCGCCTCACCCTAACCCTCCCCATAACCATCCTAATAACCTCACCCCTACTGCAACCACTCCCACTAACCCTACTGACTGAGCCAATGAAGAAGTCACCGGGGGGTGGGGTAGCCTTAACCTCCCTCCCAATTGATAGGGCGGCTATAGTTATGATTCTCTTACCCAAAGGGTTACTGATCCTCTTAGCCTCATTAATCTGGGTTGTGCACTGCACGTAAAGCATAGCCTCAACGTTAGCGTCCCTAGCTATTGAAACACCATCACTAGTGTTCCTGTGGGCCAGGTAAAGGTAGTAGAGTAAATCATGCATGGGGGGTGATGTTGAACCATCGATTACTATGAAAACGTCAGCACTTGCACTATTTAAGAGCCTACCTAGGTTCTCCTCATTAAGCGGTTCCTCAAGTAGTACGGTGTAGGCGATGAATTGCCCTTCCTCACCATTACCTAACTTAAGCCTAATCGGCTCAATCATTGTAGCTGATAGTTACTACTTAGGCTTAATAAACTAACCCCCGTGTATGTAGGATAGGAAGAGGATTACGTCACCATTATTTAACCTAGTGTTAAGCCCGTTAAGTAACCTAACGTCAGTATCATTAATGGCCACGTAAACGCCTGGCCAAAGGTCGTCGTCCTCAATAAGTCTCCTCCTTAATTTCGGATTAACTTCAGCTAATCGCCTCAGGAGTTCCCTAAGCGTGGAGCCGCATTTTAAATCCACATCAATGGATTCTGAACCAGCGAACGACACTAGTACGCCGGCGAACTTAACCTTAACCCTACATTCCTCCACCATTGCCATACGCCATAACTATTTATAAACCATACCTGGGAGTAATTACCGTAGTATTATCATGAGTAACGGTTTTTAAGATTTTAAAATTGAATTAAGCCGTGAAAAATGCTGAACTACTGTGGAGGCTGGGTAAGAGTGACCTGGGTTTATTAGTTCACAGGGACTTCAGGGGCTTGGTTGATAAGACGATTATTGTTAGGATTAGTTCAATCCTACGGAAGCTCAATAACGTTAACATTACTGATTACGTGGAGCCTGATTCACTATCAGTGGTTAGGATGGCTAAGATACCTAACGGTAACCTAGGCCTAGTTATGTTAGCCATGTTAGCCATACCAAGGGGCTTCGTAGCATCCTACAGTGACTTAGCTGAGCTCCTCAACATGACTCCACGCCTAATTGGCCTATTCGCCTCAAGGAACCCAATGCCAGTGTTGGTTCCATGCCATAGGGTTGTTAATAGGGATGGTACTATAGGTGGGTATAGCGCGTGGCATAATGATGGTAGGGGGATTAAGGCCCTACTTTTATCAATGGAGAACGTGAATGTTAACGGTATGAAGATCAGTAAGGATCATTTCATTGATGCGAGTGAACTTAAGGATAACTTCTACAGAATATACAATTACTACCATTCAATAATCAGTAAGTATGATTCTAGCGAGCAATCTGAATGACATCACCCTCACTTAACCCATACTCACTGGAGAAGCTTCCCCCATTCACGGCTAATTCTAGGAAACCCATACTGTTGAATAATGCTAAGGCCTCCCCCCTGTTAACGTAACCATAGGACTTACTTATCCTCACCCTAATCCCCCTACCTTTAGCATTAACAGTAATTGAGTCCCCGTAATTCAAGTTAAACATACCCCTCCTAACGCTAGTGTAGACATTACCGAACTTATCCACGTAGATTACTTGAGCCTCAATTACCCCATTCCTCTCAATAGGCTTAGGCATAGTTAACTTAACGTAATCACTTATCAACGGCCCATAATCCTTAAAATCCACTAAACCCAAGTATGCCGCAGCAGGCGCGAACACATCCCTACCATGGAATGTTGACGACACTTCACTTAACATAACCCTCCTATTACTTATCTCCCTAACCTCCACCACCCCATCATCCTCAGCAGCCATTGTTAAGACACCGTTGTCTGGGCCAATGAAGTAGTAGTTCCTGCTCATTACTGCAATAGCCCTCCTATTAGTCCCAACGCCAGGGTCAACGACAACCACATGAATACTACCCCTTGGGAAGTACCTGTAGGTTGCCCAGAGTATGAAGGCTGCCTTAAGGATGTTGAATGACGGTACATCATGAGTCACATCAACAATGGTGACGTTAGGGTCAATGCTTAGGATAACCCCCTTCATTGATGCTACGAAGTAATCCCCATTACCGAAATCAGTTAATAACGTTATTACACGCATACCCGTACTTCAATGACCCCTTTTTAAACTAACCCAAGTAGGGTAACCTCAACTTCAACGTGACCCTACGTAATCATCATTAACTTCACCATTAAGTGAACGCAACAAGTGGAGGCTGTTGAGGAAACAATAATACTAATTGCATCAATAGTGGCGGTTACCCTAATACTAACCTACACAACAGTAAGCTACAGTAACTACTCCCACTACCTAATTTCACATGAGGAGTTAGCCAACATAGTGTTTGAGGCCTACGGCTTCACCATAGGTAACTCAACAATAATCACGCTCGGTAACCTAGGCAGGGTTAACGCGTACGTAGAAAGCATGTACGCCTTAACCAACAGTTCAGGTAAGAAAATAAGCCTAAACTCAATTTTAGAGTACTTAACGTACACAACACTTAATTTCAGTAAACCAATTATAATTAACAATAGGCTACTCCTGGAGCCAGGACACGTGATAATAATCATCATTAATGGCCACTACAGCGGCATCTCAGTTAAAGCATGCCCAACACAGGAATCCAACACGTGTAATTGGGTAACGTTAAGGTGGATCATTACTGAATACGAAACCAGCAATAAAAGCGAGGCGCAGACACTTGGGGGTAAGGAAGGTTCAGTAACCATAGTAGTCACTAATGATTCACTGAGTATCCCATGGAGCGTCAGTGTTAATGTTAATGGTCCAGGCGGCTACTCCTACCAGAGAAGTGGAAGTGAGGATTACACTTGGGTTCAATATCTGACAAACAGCCTACAGTACATTAATAGTTCAATAAGTTTAACAAACTACCTACTTAAGTTGGGGAACTCGTTAATCTACAGGATCAACGGCAACTACTACGAGTGCATAGCTGAACCAAGCTCCTACAGTAATGTTAAGAGTGGCTCGATAATATTCACAATCAACTGTAAGACAATTAACAATCTGCTTAATTGGGCAGTGTTCCTAAACGGTGAGGCTACCGGTAGTTTAACCATCAGTGACCCATTCACCTACACCCTAAACCAAGGATGGAACACTGGCTTAATCAACGCCAGCAGCCTCAACGCCCAACTAACCCTAACCCTCAAGGACTGCTACTATATTATTGGGTACTGGAATACAATCTACTGTCCAGTCAGCCTAAACGGTACAATGGGCTACTGGGTGGTTAACCAGTTTGGGCAAGGCTCATTCACCCTCACTGCTAGACAAGGCTCAACAACACCAGCATCCTCACAGTCAATGAGTATTAGCTGGACTGGCCTCAAGCACCTCCTCTATGTTATCCTAACCCCAGGCTTCAGTCAATCACCCTACTATAGTAACCTAGTCATTACTAATGATAGCCTAGGAGCCAAATGGATCCTCACTGCTCAACCATGGGGTATTCAATTGGCTAACGGGAGTGGGGACTACCAAGGCGTCTTGAGTCTGCCTGGTAATCCAGTTAACTTAACCATTAGCCCCCTGATTCAGACGGTTAATGTTAATGGTGTTGACTACACCTGCTTCTGGAAGCCCACTAGCCAATTAGCCTATAATACTAGCACAGTCACCTTCACTTCCTCCTGCCTTAAGGGTGATTACGCTCTAGTCATTATTAATGTTAATGACCCTAACTCCTACCAATACACCCTATCACTGTATTACGAGTGGAGCATATTCGTTGGCACTTGGGTTACCCAATGGGACTACTACTGGGGCACTAGTGGTAACATATCCTACACTTACGAGGTTTTAATACCAATTAACGGCTATGAGTGGGAGTTAAACGTTGGGACACAGAAGGGTGCTACGGCGAGTGTTAGTGGGAACCCTAACCCATGGTGGCCTCAGGCTGGTGGAGTATACGTATTCAATGTGAATGTTCAAAAGGCATCAAGCACGACTACTACTGGCCCACCACCCACTGATATTAAAGTCAATGTGGTTAATTATGGTGCCACAACCAGCTGGACTGTAACATGGCAATTATATAATGGTTACGGCCAACCAGAGGGTAGTGGGAGCCAGTCAGGGAGTGGGAGTAGTACATTCTACATTAGTGACTATATTTGGCTTGCCACTGTTTCAATCAGTGTAACCAACCCATCATGCACCGTATCCCCAACCCAGTACACTAATGTTCAACCTGGATCCAGTATATCATTCACTATAAAGTGCCCAACAAGCACTACAACAACAATCCCACCACCCACTAGTACCACAACTAGCACAAGCACTACACCAACTACGACTACCACGAGTACTACGCCAACTAGCACGCCAACTAGTACCCCACCACCAACTAGCCCAACA
>NZ_JAGDXD010000044.1 GCF_023256255.1 Caldivirga sp.
GCTAATGTTGAGTTGCGTTAATTGATTCTTCCAGTTTAATTAAGTTGCCTGAGGCTAATTTAGCGTACTGGAGTGCCATTGGGCAGTAGACCCTCATCAGGTATAGTGAGTAAGCTAGTTTAATTATTGATGTTGCGTTTAAAACCCTAAGTGCCGTCATGTTCCTGGTTATTAGGTAGGCGTTACTGCACAGCCCTAGGTTGGCCATTGATAGGGTTAAGTTACCTATGGTTAGGTTAAGGTACCTACTTATTAAACCCCTCATGGGCTCAGGTATGGGTACTGCCACTATCATTGACCCCATGCCCCGCTTCAAGTAACCCTTACCCACCATTACACTTATTGACCTATTAACAGCGCCTAGAAGCATCATAGTCTCGTTAATCCAGGAACTATTAGCATACTTGCTGACGGCTAATTGAAGTGAACCATTTAGGTAGCTTAAGTAAACCTGCGCAACCAGTGAACTAAACGTGTTAAGCTTAGTTGCGTTGCCATTTAGCTCCCTGTATATGGTTAAAGTATTGTTGATTAACGATGATGCGTTCGCGCATAGGCTCCAGGCATCATTAACCTTAACCCCATGCCTACTTAGTATGGTGAGAGCAGCGGCTAATCTACCCACTGAACCGTTTAACTCAATTAACCCCCTTAGGTTGCCGCTGGCCATTAACCTACTTATCGATGCGTTCAACTCATTGGCGTACTTAACCATGGCTGACTCAAGGGCCTGCATTACGTATTGCCAATACTCAGTTAAGTTCAGTGAAGCCAACTCACCAATGCCCCCATACTCACCCACACCCACGTAAACCAGCGCCACCGACTCCACCCTACTCCTCAACCAATTACCCAACTCACTCCTTACGCTAAGCCTAGTCTCATTAAGCAGCATTGTGGCGTTGATGAGTGCCTCATTAGCCTTACTGCAATGTATGGAGCCTAATTCCCTTAATAGGGCCTCCGCCTTGCCACGTATTGTGGAGTTTTGGGTAAGGCTAAGGACTGTTTTCAACCTAGCCTCGGCAGTGCTAATTAGGTTTATGCACGTGTAGTTAACTAAGCCAGCCCTAGTTGCGTTTACCATTAATTCACCCCAAGCCTCCTGCTCTAGGTGAGTTGCGTTTAGGGCCTCCTCAAGGGCTGTGAGGCATAGGCCCTTGCCTAAGGACTCATTAGCCATCATGGTTAAATTCAACGCCTCATTAAGCGTAGCGTTAATTGATCCAAGTTCACCCATTGCGCCCGCCACAGATTTAACCCTTTGGTATAATGTTAGGCTAAGCTCCACGTGAACAGAGGCCGCAGTGCAGGTGGCGTTCTGGGTCACTAACCCAGCTTCCTCTGTACCACTGGCTAATGTATGCTGCGGTAATACTACAAGCACCACAGCTAAGCCCATGACTAAGGCTAACATCATTAACCTTATTGAGTTCACAACTCCTACAGAGTAGCTTAATTTAAAAGGGTTAGGCTACGGAACAATCATTCCATAACATTGAAACATTAACCGAATTCTTAATCTCATCACAAGATATATGGGAAACCAGTCACGTTATGTAAATAATAGGCTTTGTCAACATCAATGAGAATACGAATTAGCTGGTTAACTCCTCAGGCTCCACTAACCTTATGCCCAGTCCCTTAGCCATCTTCCTAGCAACGTCAGGGTGCCTCTCATTAATGTAGTAAGTTATCACGTACACCTCATTAACCTTAACCCCAGTAACCATTTCATACAACTCAACCTTACGCTTAAGAGCCCATAAATCACCCCTACTCACCGACGACTTAATCTCAGCCACAATAAGCCTATTATCCTTAATAACCAAGTCCAAGTCAATTTGACTGGGGTAACCGTAAACGTAACCACCATCATCAAAGTAACTCCACTTATCAACACTATAACCAGCACTGCTTAAAAATTCCTTAACAGCATCCCTAAAGGCATCCTCACTATTAACACCCCACCTAGCACCTAAGGCATCAAGCTTCCTATTCAACCTACTCAATTCATAATCATGCCTATCAGCCCTTTCCCTCAACGCCTTAATCTCCAACCATATTTTATTATTCTCTTCCTTAATTGCCTTTATTTCTTGCCATATCTTGTTATTCTCTTCCCATAGCTTATTCTGATTGTCAGTGAGTTTCTTAATCTCCTCCAGTATGCTTTGTGTAATGCTAAGAACCTTATCAAGCACCTCCATAACCTTCAATTGACCAGTAGCCAACTCATTAACAGCACTAACCAACTGCCTCAAAGAAGACTGAACATCAGTAATACCGAGGAGACCCAATACAGTAAGCCTAAACTCCTCATCCTCCCTTAACAAGCGCAAAAACTCATCACGAAAAGACACAATTAAACAACAATGAATACACTTATAACCCTTTCCCTAAAGGGGGGTTAACCTTGAAACCACTGTGGGTGAGTCACCATGGTTAATTTAAATTTTTTAAGAACTAACCAATTTATTAAGGGGTTGTGGCCTTACTTTTAATTCCCCTTACCTTCAGCCACTATAGCCACTATTGGTATTGATACTAGTAATACCAGTAATGCTAACATAGTGTATTCACTCATTGGGTGCCTCCAATTTAGTGGTACTACTCCACTAATTCTCCATGCTGTGTTAAGCTTATTGATTATGCTTGGTGTCATTGGGTCGCATGTTGCGTTGATGCTTACCACTGAGCCAGCCTCTAGGTAGTTTAGTTTGCTTGCCTCTATTGTGCAGTTGCTTGTTAGCGTTACGTTGACTAGGTAGTATTTAACGTTGCTTATGACGTATGTTCCACTACCATTGATTACCATTGACCCATTACTAACCGTGCTAATGAAGTTGAATATTATCCAGTTAACTATTATGCTGACGTTACTTGGGTCATTAACCCTAAGCAACACT
>NZ_JAGDXD010000045.1 GCF_023256255.1 Caldivirga sp.
AGAGTGATTAGGCTTGCAAGGCCTGATTAAGTGATGACCTGGGCTAAGATGACTTGCCTCAAGTATTTTTACAAACATTGATTGTTTTAATTTAAGTCTTAATTAATCCGTATGATTCAATACTTAATAAGCACCAGTGAAGGATAACACATGGTTAGTGAAACCCTTAGGCCTTCTCCAGCAATAGAGGGTAGTGTGGATTCCCTATTCTACTGTTGGAGGAGGGCCCCATCCACTAGGCCCGGTCTTGAGGAGGAGTTTCAGGCTTGTAGAGCCAGTGAGTATTGGAGGGTTAACTACGATGAGGTTAAGTACACTGACTTCTCGCAATCTGACTACTTCAAGCCTAAGGGCCTTAATACAGTCTCCATGAGGTCCAGGAGCGTATTCACTTACGGTCACTTCACGCTAATGGCTAAGCTACCTAAGGCTGAGGATGGGCCAATGCTTTGGTTCGGCTTCGAGACTGATGACTTATTCGCAGGGGGTGCTGTGCACTACTGCTGGTTCTCAGGTAAGGGTGCATTAACTGCTAATATTGGTGGTATAACTAAGCTCGTCTCAATGGATTTAACCAAGTTCCTACCCCAAGACGTCTCGGAGAAGTACCACTGGTTCAGTATTGTCTACAGGAGGGGGTTGGCCTTATGGTACATTGACGGTAGGCTTAGGGCTCTGGCCTCAATAAGTAATGGTGAAGTTAAGGATGGCGGCGTGGTTTACGATAAGCCACCCTACATTGCATCATGGACCACTGACGCGCCTTCCCCTCAATTAGCCGTGCTCCTTGATATTGATGCTGCACCCCAGGTTGAGTTTCATTGGCGGGGCCTAAACCCATGGGGTTTAAGGGTGTCTAATGGTGATGCTGAGGAGCCTGTGAGGATTAGACTCTATAGGGAGGGTTCAGAGGAGGCTTGGGCTGGCTTAACAGTTAACCCTGGGGTTGAGTTATACTCCCAGCCGTTGCCCGGCATTGGTGAGAAGACGCTCATCATGAATGCACCAGGTGGTGAATTAACGGTAGAGTACTTCACTGAGGGTAATTGGGTTGAGGCTAGGAGTCAGGCATTGGGCAGTGGAACCAATGTATTAAGTATTAGTGAGGATGCTGCATTAATTAGGTTTAGGTATAGAGCTAGGGAGCCTGGTTCAATAAGGGCAGCATCATTAACCCTGGTTTAATCCACCGCCGCCACTGACTTAGCCTTAGCCCTATGGTTAAAGTAGGCGTAGACCGTTATCACTATGAAGTCCGCTATAATCATTGAGTGCATTATGGTGCAGTATAGGCATAGCGCATGCAGTATTGCGAATTCAACGTAAAGTAGGTAGGGTATTATTGCTAAGCCAAGGAACCTCCAGTACATTAGAATCCTCAGCAACCTATCAGCCACCCTCTCCCTACTCCTATCGTAGGCTATGGCCATCACTATGTTTATTATGAACCAGAAGACGGCAAGTACATCAAGGGGTACGTCAGCCACCTCAGCGTAGGGACTTGAGAGAACCCTTATACAGTTAACCGTAACACCCGGGAAGGGTGAGGACTCCCCATTCAGTGTACATAATGGGGGTGCGTTATGGAGGTAGTAGTAGGTATACAGCACCACCCCTGAGGAGAATATGCCAACCACTGAGAAGGCTATGAATAATCCAAGCCACTTAGGCGTTAACCTACCCATAACCTAAATTTACCTAAGCCCTATTAAATAAATTTTTCTTAACAGTACACCTAAAACCTCACCCTTCAGGACAGGAAGCCATCAGCCTACTAGAGATGCATTAGGCCCTACAGTAATCTCTAAGGCCTCGTATCAGGCTATTAGCGTGTTAACAGTCATTAAGCATGACTAACCTACTTAATTAATGACCAAGTACCCCAATTTCACTTTACTTAATACTTATGGTTTTAGTTCATATACATATATCTATTCATAATTTGATTTTCCCTTACTTTTATTTTCCTTATTTTCGATTTTTTATTTTTCATTTATTGTTATACTGGTTTAGTATTAACCTACCTCCTCATTCGGCTGGGCTAGTGGTTAATGGTTTATTGACTCTAACTAATATTAGTTATCATTGTTGGTTGAATTCTTTTTCTTCGAAGGTGTAATGTGGGTTTTATGGTGCCAGTCCCGGTTTCGAAGAAGCACCCACCAAAAACCCACGAAACAAAACTTAAAAACCTACAACAGAATCTAAAAAAGAATTGAAAGTGATTGATGATTTACCTGGGAAGTAAAGCACGAGTGGCGTAGAATCTAAAATTGAAAGGGATAAGTATTAAAATATGCGTATTTAATAGCCCCGTGGAGGTTAGTGTAGGTAAAGTCTATAGGGTATCCATAGACGCACTCAGAGACTTTCCCTGGAGCCGCTACGTAAGGTTCGCCTTCCTATTTGGTTCAGCTGTATTGGGTAGCACTGCAGGTGATGTGGATATAGCCATCTCTAGGGTAAGCCTAGAGACACTGGGTGAACTCCTGGCGGAGCTCGTTAAGAGTATTCACATACCTGAGGACTACATAGATCTAGTAATCATAACCGAGAGGACGCCTTGCCCCCTCGTCTTGGAGGCCTTCAAGGGGATGCCACTCTACGTGGCCGATTGGGATGAGGTCTATAGGTATTTCAATGTATGTCAAGACCAACAGATTGACTCAAGGAAGCTAAGGCTCATCGAAACGGCGGTGGATGCGGTATGGCGAAGGTAAACGTCCTCCTAGGCTACATAGCTAAGTTAACGGCCTACCTAGATAGTATAGTGGAGAGGGGGTACGATTTAAATAATTGGGATGATCTAATGAGAATATTGCATGCACTACAGCTACAGGCCCAGGCATTAGTGGATGTAGTACAGAGGGTTGCCTCTCTGATGGGTGAACCAGCCCAAACGTATATTGAAGCTGGAGAAGCGCTTTTAAGGCTGGGAATCCTCAATGCTGAGGATTTTAGACTCTACCGATCTATAGTTGGTTTCAGGAACGTGGTAGTCCACGGCTACATTTCAATTAATATTGATCAAGTTGATGAGATACTGAAAAACAGGCTATATAAAAGGGTGCTAGATCTCACCGAAAGGATAGCTAAAAGAGTGTCGGATCCATAATTAGTGCCAACAGAGTTGGCTGTAATAATGATACAAGGATTCGTACAAACCTGCAGTGAATTAAAGCCTTGTCCTTTGGGTTAATGATGGGGGAAGTTTTTAATAAAAGATCATGGATAGGGTAAATGGGGTCATTGTGATCCCCATAAATTGATTTGATACTAACACCCCCTGTAATTCAGCTCATCATTATTGTATAATACTGATGACACCACGTCCATGTACTTAAGGTCTCGCTGGCGGGAGTACTGGGGCTTATTGATATGTCCTTGGTTATTAGGGAAAACGTAAATAGATAAGAAAATGCAGTAGTCACTGCAATCATTATGAATACGATAACCCCTCTCGAGGGAAACTTACCAAAGGCAGCACTTAGAAATACGCCAGATAAGTCAGGCCTTAAGTACGTTAAGGTAACAGGTGGAATAGGGGGATTATTAATGTATGCGAGCCATTATTCCTAGACATCGCCTTTGCCTCATTGGTCATAAGCCTTATGTAAGCCTCTAAGTGGAATCTAAAAAGAATTGAAAGTAGTTACTGATGTGTAATATCATTCTCACTGAACCTGAGCAGGATCTAAAAATTGAAAGTCTCAATCCTTAAGTAGCTTAAGGTTGCCTGTAACCTTGTTTACCAGCTCCTCAGGTCCTGGTCCAATGGCTAGGGCTGTTATGGTGCCGGGTGGTAGTTCCGTTAAGCCAGCGTCCTCGATGAGGGCTGCGGGTAAGCCTAGGGACTCTGCCTTAGCCTTAAGTCTCATTAATTCATCAGCATTATCCACCACTAGGACGATCTTCTTCTGACCCCCTGAAACCCAGGCGTTAACCCAATCCCTCCTACTCACTAAGGCCTCCAATACGGCAGTTACCGCTGCGTGGGCTACTTGAACAGCCAACTTCCCCCTACTCATCCTTAAATCCCCCCTAACCACTATGGATTGCTTAAACTCACCCATTAATTGAGATAATTCAGTTTAATTATTTAAATTAAATTACGGTTAACTCATTAATCGCTTAAGGGCTCCCACCTCTTACTCTTAAAGGATCTGTAGGCTGCGTCAATTATCCTATTAACCTCAACACCATCATTAAAGTTCTCCCTAGGCATCTCACCCCTCTCGAAGGAGTCTATGAAGTGCCTAAGCTCGTATAAGTAGCCGTATAGCTCAAACTCCCTCCAAATTGGGTAGAGCCAACCCTTAGCCACCTCAGCCTTCTCAACCACGTAACCAACCCTCTCCTCCGGGGCTGTTGTGAAGACCCTTATCCCAGTCTCCCTAGTTACATCAACGAAAATCGCGCCCTCACTACCGTAGATCTCGTACCTTAAGTCTAAGCCACCGTGGGCTGCCCAACTATTCTCAGCCTGCCCCAATTCCCCACCACTATACCTAACCAGGACTATACTGTTATCCTCAGCCTTAGTCTTATCCCTATGAACAAGTAAGTCACCCCAGCCTAAGACCTCACTGGCCTTACCGTTAATCAACTTCCTAGTGACCTCAATAGAGTGGCACCCCATGTCAAGTAGGCTACCTCCACCGGATAGGTCCTTGTCCCAGAACCATGGGCTATGAGGCCCAAAGTGGGCCTCCCTACTCCTAACCCAAAAGACCTTACCAATAGCCCCATTCCTAACCATATTCATAACCCTCTCAATCTGAGGTATGAAGACCTGGTTCTCAGCGTAGGCGTGGAGTACACCATACCTATTAACAGCGTTAAGCATCTCCTTAGCCTCAGCCAGTGTCCTACCCAGGGGCTTCTCAATTATTATGTTCTTCCTATTCTCAGCGCATATTTGAACAGCCTTAAGGTGGAGGAAATTAGGTAAGATAATGTCAACAACGTCCACCTCCTTATCACTGCACAGCTTCTCAATGAAGTCATCACCAGTATAGTATCTACCTATCCCCCACTTACCAGCGAACTCCACAGCCCTACTCCTAGACGCAACGGCAACAACCTTAGCATTAGGTATTTCAGCGTAGGATTGCATGTGGAACTCAGCCGCGAAACCTGAGCCAAGTATCCCTACTTTAACAACCATGTTAATTACCTGGATTAACTGCTTTTAAGCATTATGCACTATAGGTAGTGTGACTACTATAATAATGAACCATGTATTTAAATGAAATAACCCATGAAGCATCCCACTTACCTACTACTTACCCTACCATAGAGTTGTAACCTACCTACCTTCCCAAGCTCACTCATCGCGATGTACGGTTAGTGCGCTGGGTGACACCTTATTAATGGTTCTAGTGATGGTGGGTTACGGTATTTGCTGAACACCTCTATAGTGGATTATAATGCGCTGTGATTAATTTGGTAACAGTAAACTATATGGTAATGCTTAAAAATATTTTTTAAGTCACATAGCTTATGCGGACAATAAGTAGGTGGATTATACTTTTGGCTATAGTTATGGTTATGGCCGGTTTACTAGTTACGTATGCTCAACAGGTGGTTTCACTAGTCCCAGCCTTCAACACGACGTCAAACGTCATCGTGGTTGGTAATACGTCAAGCCAATATGTATCAGCGCCACTTGGCTACGCCTTATTCTTCACTAACCTTTGGGACATGGGCTCAGGCACGGCGGGTAAGACTATTCTAATGTATAATGCTGCTGAGGGAACAGCCTACTTCATTCAGAATTACACGTTCATTAAGCCAACTTACTCATACGATGTTACCCTTGGTTACCCAGCAATATTCTATGGTCATTCACAGTGGGGTGGCTTATATCCTAAAATGAGTCCACTGTTGATGCTTCCTGCTCAAGTCATATCACTCCCAGGCATTTGGGCATATGTTAACTATAGTGTAGTTAACTTCACGCCCAGTAGTCTTCAATTTGACCTATCCTTACAGGTTTGGCTTGGTGCAACACCCAATGAGACTAGTGGTCCTCAGCCTGGTGACTTAGAGATAATAATATACTACTACACTCATAATATGGCTCCCGGTGGTTCACAGGTAGGTACCATAACCGTGCCGACGTTTGTTAACGGTAGTATTGTTAATGAGAATTGGCAAGTCTGGGTTTACTACGGTGGGTCAAGTATGTGGACAATAGTGTGGTTTGTACCAAGCATTAATCAGCCGAGTGGGTACGTTGGCTTAAATATTACGGGCATGCTTTACGACTTATTCAATATACTTACCACTAATTGGCCGCTTCAGTGGAACTTCACTGGGCTGTTGAACTTCTATGTATATAACATCCAGTTGGGTAATGACTTTGGTACATCTACGCAGTTAAGCAACGTTTTTGAGAATATAACCATATATAGGTATTACCTAGAGTTAACCAAGCCAATAATACCAGTAGTCACTACAACAAGCACGACTACCACAACTACTACTGCCTACGTAACAACAACAGTTACCAGTACAACAACCACTACCATAACCTCAACCACAACTTCAGTCAGCACTACCACAGTGACTTCACCAGTAACGAGTACGACAACGTTAACAACAACATCCCTCTTAACCACCATCAGCACTGCAACATTAACAAGTACATTGACTAGTACCTTAACTGTAACCAAGGAGGTTATTGGGACAAGCGTAATAATAGGCATAGTGGTTATATTGATAATAATTGCAATTATTGCACTATTGCTGGTTAGGAGGAAGTAAGTTAATTAAGCATTAAATACAATTAAAAATAATTACCTAATATGTAAATTCACGTCTTATGCTGATTAAAGTTACTAGGTAAAAACTGATTTAAACAAGGCATGAACTTGTATCGCATTCTCCTTAGGTGTAATGATACTACTCAAACACTCTTCAGTGAAGTAAAGTTAAAAACAGCATGATAGTGAACCCAAGCATGCGGACTTCAGAACTACTACTAGTGGGTGTAGTATTACTAGTGTTAATTGAATTAACTCCATCTGTTCATGGTGAGTCTCAGTCAATGGTTTGGTCAACACAGGTACCGTACTTGGGTTCTAACGGTAAGCCCCATGATTTCGAGTACTTCATGAGCATTAAGGAGTTGGGCTTCAATACCATTTTCCTAACAGTCCCCTGGGGTGCTGTTGAGTATGGGCCTAATGAATACGACTTCCATGTGCTTGACCAGTACATGAATTACACTGAGGCCTTGGGTTTAAGGGTTATCCTAGTCTTCTTCTACTCAGTACCAGCAGCAGCCGGTGACCCTGATGCAACTCCACCTTGGCTCCTTAATAATGGTGAGCTTGAGGTTAATCCACTTGGCCAACCACAGAATCCACCAGCCCTAGCCTGGTGGAATATGACTGATAGGCAATACTACTTCAATTTTATTAAAACAGTGGTTTCAAGGTACGTTAACTACAGTAACCTCCTAGGTGTACTAGTTGACTACGGTTGGCTTGATGATGACTGGGGCCCTGGCGTTAATGGTTTGCCTGTTGGTTACGCTAAGAGTGATGTAGCCATGTTTAGGCAGTGGCTAAGGCAAACTTACCACGGCAACATTACGCTACTTAATGAGCAGTGGGGTACTGATTACAGGAGTTTTAATCAAATAAACCCCTCAACAATACCATTCACTGGTAATTGGCGGTACTTCCAGGAGTTCAGGGTTTGGAGTATTAATGAGACGTATAGCCAATTATTCAGCATGATTAGAAGCATTATTGGGCCTAATAAAATGCTCCTATTCTACTGGGGTGGGTCAATTGATGATATTTACAGTTTACAAATGCCTGAAATATATTTTCAATTGGCTAGGAGGTATAACGTAACCATAGTGCTTGATGATGCCGATCATACGCACTTTTCAGTGTTCTTCAGTAACATGGCTAGGGCATACCATGTGCACTTAATGATGGAGTGGACACCAGTACCAAGCACCCGCTCCTACTACAGTAAGTACTTGTCTCATCTAATCCTCGGTTACCCATGGCTAATGGGCGGCGACTACTACGTATTCATAAGGAGCTTAAATTGGTTTTGGCCTACTGTTCAATTAAACGCGATGGCGACTAAAATATATGAGTTAATTAACGGTACTTACCCAAGCACTAAGGTTGCCTTACTGTACATGACAATGTTCGGGGATACTTACGGCAATTGGCGTTACCTAGTTAATGAAACAGGCTTAATACCGGGAAGCCTACTTAACGTGAATAACCACTACGCCTACTACCCATTCAACATGATTACGGTTAATGAATTAGCCCTAGGCTTAGTTAACTTATCCAACTACAAGTACCTAATTCTAATGGTGCCTGAAAACCTTATCCCAAGTAGCGTACAGGGCATTATTAACCAATGGAGAAGCAGGGGTGGTGTATTAGTATCATTTAATTCAAGTTGGTTAAGGGATGATTTAGGTAGTGTACTTAGTCACTTGGAGGAACCAGTGTTGGTGGCTAATGCATCAGTGGAAGCTTTTCCAATAGTTAACAATAACTCCGTCTTCTTGGCCATTAACAATTACGGTAATCCGGTTAACACCCTACATGTTGATGTGAATTTAACCGCGTTAGGCTTACGTAACGGTACCTACGTCATCATTAACCTTGATGGAGGTGACCTACTTAATGTAACCAATGGGGGTTCAGTATCATTCAACGTGAACCTATATTACACTATGGGTGTGGTTATGGTGGGTATTATGCCTGTTAAACCAATCCACATGATTATTAACATAAGTAGCATTAACGCAAGCTACCATTACGAGACAGGGGTCTTCAATATTAAGGTTAATGGTTTAATTTCACCTAAGGGCAATTACGTGGTTACCGCACTAGTCCATACTAACCTAACCCAAGCTGGTTCCCCATTCACCAGTAACGGCTTAGTGTATGAGTCAGTTAGCGCAGGTGAGGCTACTAGTAATGATGGTTACTTCACCATCAACTTAACGCTACCTATGTACCAAGTAATGCTTAATAGCTACACCCTAATACTCAACATTTACGTCATAAACAATGGATACGTAGTGAACGGTGAGTCGTACGTACTTAACATGAACCTGAACTTCACATCAACCCCCTATGGTTGGTTACCCTCAGTGTCCGGAGTTAACGTGACAGGGTATAGCCCATTAATAATAGCTAAGCCAGCCACAGTAACAGCCACCATTCCAGTCAACTTAACCTCCACGGTAACCACAACAGTAACAACCACTACGACGGTAGTTAGTACTGAGACCAGCATCCTAACCTCAACAATCTTGAAGGGCATTATACCTAGACCAGTTACTGTAACGATCACGGTGGGCGTTATTGTGTTAATTTTAATCGTAGCAGTAGCCTTGGTGGCAAGGACTAGGTTAATGAGGGGTAATTAGTAAGGTTGATTTACCACACCCTAGTAAATACACTAACCTATTATTTAACTCAACATGAATGATAAACGGGTAAGGCACTAGTAAGTAATCCCCCTCTAAAACCTTAAGGTTACTGAATTTAATACGTCATTACATTCCTTTCAAGTTCCTGAAGCTCCCTAAGCGTATACTCAACCCTCTTACCATTAGGCAGCCTCCTTATTATTATGAAGGGCAGTAACCCCCTCTTAAGCTCCTCAAATGCTATAGCCACTGGGTCGGAGGTCCCTATCTCCTTGGGGTTAACTAATGGTGGTGCACCATCCATTAATTGCCTAGTCCTCACTGCAATTATCTTTGCGAACTCATACTTAGTTATTCGGGGTGGGTAAGGTAATTTACCGTTCCTAATTAAAGAGTATAATTCGTCAATTGTTGACATGCCTGTCTTCAATAATTAAGCCCTTTATAAACTTAACTACTCACAATAAGGTGCCTAGGCTTTAAGCCAAGTCTTGTTCTATAACCTGCCTTTACCTTCATGGGAGTCGTGGTTCATTAATGAGGCATTATGAGGATAACTATTAAAGGGGGGTTACGCGTCTTTACTGCAATGGAGGATATACGAAAATGCGTATTGCTTGACTCAATCAGGATGCTTGATGGTTCATGCAGTATAGATAAGTTGGCCTTATTAATGTACATAGTGGATAAGCAGAGTGGATACTCAATATTCACCTGGAGTATTGAGGACTACTTCCCAGTTAGCCAAGACTTCCTGGATACTGTTGAGGAGTTGAGGAGGAGCGGCTACTTGGCTGTTGATAACGGGAGGGTTAGCGTAACGAAGGCAGTCTTCGACTCATCGGCCTGCAGTAATCACTGGCTCTATGGGAGGTTAATAAGCTACGTCAGTGATGTGATAGGTAGGTATAAGGGTAAGGATGTTAATGAACTTTTAAGTGAAGTAATGGAAATACCCTAGAATAATGGGTTCACTCACCAACACTCTAAACCTAGAATTGTAATTAAGGCTAGGGATGTTTAGAACTAGTCCTCATGCTAAGAAACGCTTAAAACTACCGACTTAACATCGTTACTTAATGGGTAAGGTTAGGCCAGCTTACATTAAGAGGGTTGGTAGGATGCTTATGGAGCAGTACCCAGATAGGTTCAGCGATGACTTTGAGCATAATAAGCAGGTGGTGGGTCAGTTGGTTGAAGGTGCCTCGAAGAAGGTTAGGAATAGGATAGCAGGCTACATAACATCACAGGTTAAGCGCATTAAGGCAGCGGGTGAGGAGGAAGAGGGCGGGGAAAGTGTAAAAACCAGCACTGAGGGTGGTTCCTAATGGTTCTGCAGAAGGGCGACTACATACTGTTAGATTACACAATGTTGACGAAGGAGGATGGTAAGGTTATTGAGACGACAATTGAGGAGAAGGCTAAGGAGGCCAACATATATGACCCTAACCAGGCCTATGGCCCTAGGTTAATAATACTTGGTGAAACCAAGATCTTTGAACCCCTTGAGGAGGCTTTACTGAAGAGCGATGAGGGTTCCGAGGTGACTGTTGAGGTGCCTCCTGAGAAGGCCTTCGGCTTAAGGGATCAGAGTAAGGTTAAGGTTGTTTCAATTAGGGAATTCTATAGGGCTGGTAAGGTACCTAAGGTTGGCGACATTGTCGAGTACAATAATCAGAGGGCTAGGGTTATTTCAGTCTCAAGCGGTAGGGTTATCCTGGACTTTAACCATCCATTAGCGGGGAAGGTGATTGTGGTTAACGCTAAGGTGGTTAAGAAGCTCACAAGTGACGAGGATAAGGTTAAGGAGATAATTAGGCAGTACTTACCTAGGTTAGACATGGGTAGGGTTGAGGCTAAGCATGAGAATGGCCAGGTAACAATAAAACTGCCCTCAGAGGTCCTCTTCATTGACGGTATAGGCACTGTTAAGTTCAGGATAGCTGAGGAATTAGCTCAGAGGTTCACGGATGTTAAGAAGATAATATACGTGGAGGAGCTTGAGGTTTCAAGGGAGGAGCAGCAGGCTCAACAAGCACAGCAGACTACACAGGAGACTCAGCAACAGGCAACCGCACAGACTCAGCAGGTTCAAGGTGGTTCAAGTTGAGTAGGATGCATGGTGACCCAAAGGTCCTATTAACTGGGACAACAACAGTAGGGGTGGTTACTAAGGAGGGTGTTGTGTTGGCTACTGATAGGAGGGTTACTGCAGGCTACTACATAGCCCATAGGAAGGGTAGGAAGATATGGAAGATTGATAACCACGTGGCGGCAACAATGAGTGGGGCAGTTGCCGATGTACAAATGATACTTAATGAATTAACACACTTAGCAATGGACTATAGGATAACACACCAGGTCCCAGTACCAGTTAAAACGCTCGCCAATTACGCATCAGTAATCATGTTTTACAGTAGGCCAATGATATACATAGCGCACATGATAATTGGAGGAGTGGATAATGAAGAGGGCCCAGTCCTATATGCAGTTGACTGGTACGGTAGCTTCACTAGGGAGGAGCGCTTCATGTCAACTGGTAGTGGTTCCCCAACAGCCTTCGGTGTTCTTGAGGATGGTTATAGGGATGGCATGAGCCTTGATGAGGCGGTTAAGTTAGCCACCAGGGCGGTTAAGGCAGCAATGCTTCATGATCCAGGAAGCGGAGAAGGCGTTGACGTAATAACTATAACTAAGGAGGCTGGGTATAGGGAAGTCCAGGTTTAAATTAAGCTTAATCATAAGTGTACTCCTCATATTCAAACATAGTCAAGTACATTCACTTGGAGAGAAGCTCAATGGCCTTATTCACGGTATCCTCAATTATTCTCATGTAGGCTATCATATCATTAGCAGTTAATTTGGATTCATGAAAACCCCAAACATGTAATGCATAGGCAGTGGCCCAACCCACGGCTACCCAATCACCCAGCATTAAGGCTAATGTATTACTAACCCTCTGCAGTAAATAAGTGAACCACCTACCAGCCTTAATGGCCTCTGAGTACTCAGGTGTATTGTACTTCTCAGCGAGTGCCTTAATAACCTCTTCAACAGCCTTATACGCCTTCTCACTGGCCTGAACCGCATCATTTCTCTGCAGGTAGTCTTTACTTTCACTTAGGTACTTCTTAGCCAGCTCAATCCTTATCTTAATACCACTTGATGGATCACTTCTATCAATAGCATTCACTAATATGTCAACAACATCTAAACCCCTCTTTTCAGCTTCCCTAAGAATCTCCACAGGTACCTCCATGTGATTATTATTAATGCCTAAAATATATTAATTTCTCTAGAAGGCTTAACCTATTAGTTAACTAAATGTGGTGTAGATGCCCGATAAAGCTTATATGGTTCCTAGGTTTGCTTGGCTTATGGTTAAGTATACTTGTGGGGATGCTTTAATGGCTGGTGTTCCCCTTGGTGGTATTGGTGCTGGTGGTGTTGAGTTGGATAATAATGGTATGCTTATTAATGCTAGGTTTGCTAATAATTGGAATAGGCCCATTAGGGTTCTTGAGGGTTTTCACATTATTATTAAACCACGTGGCTTAGAGCCGATTATCATGCATTGTTCAGCATCATCGCTACCCACATTAAGTAAGTACACCGTTAACTTATCCCTTGAGGGTCGTTGGCCCTTTGCTTGGCTTAGGGCTAGTAGGAATGGTGTTGATGTTGAGGTTGAGGCCTTCACACCAATAATACCCGGAAACCTAAAGGACTCAACACTACCAGCACTCGCAATAACAGTAAAGGTGAGGGGTAGTGGGGATGGTTTAGTGGCCGTTTCAATGCCTAATGTGGTTGGTTCAACAACAATAGGTAGGGTTAATGAGGCTGTTCATGGTGGTGTTAGGTTTAGGAACCTTAAGGCTAACCAATACGACCCATTCAATGGTGAATTAACCTTAATTACTGATAATCCAAGGTATGTGATTACTCAATACAATTTAATTAACATTAGGGATACCATTAGGTTGAATAAATTCATTGAGAATGAGGAACCTTGGCAAGCAATTATTAGCAGTAAGGAGTATGGTGGTGATGTAGGTGAGGCCATGGGTGAAGCCTATAGGCCAGCTGGTCTAGTCGCATCCGAGTATGGCAAAGATAGTGAAGTTAGGTTTGTTGTTTCATGGTTCTTCAATAACCCATGGTTGCACTACCCATATAGGCACTACTACGCTAACCACTTCTCAAGCTCCCTGGAGGTTGCTGAGTATTTCCTCTCTAGTTTCGATAGGCTTAGGTCAAGTACACTTGACTGGCAGAGTAGGTTGATTGACCCATCACTGCCCGATTGGCTTAAGGACGCTATAATAAATAGTGCATATATACTGTCATCCAGCACTTGGCTTGATGAGAGGGGTAGGTTCACCCTATTTGAGGCCCCTGAAAACGGACCAATGCTAGGTACGATAGCTGGTGCATGCTATGAGACAGGCTCACTACCAGTAGTCCTAATGTTCCCGGAGCTCGAAAAATCATTCCTAAAACAGTTAACTAATGCAATTAGGGATGATGGCTATGTTCCACATGATTTAGGCCCATACTACAGTCTCGACATGCCCTCTGATGGAACCACGGCGCCGCCTAGGTGGAAGGACACTAACCCAACGTACATTCTATTGGTCTACAGGTACTTCGTGAGGACTGGTGATGTTGAATTCCTGAGGGAAACCTACCCTAAGCTACTTAAGGTTCTTGAGTGGGAACTTAGCCAAGACAAGGATGGAGACGGCGTACCTGAATGCGAGGGTACAGGTGATACTGGCTTTGATGTGACACCGATAACCAGCTTATCAAGCTACATTGCCTCGCTTCAAGTCGCATCATTAATGGCTATGGTTAAGATTGCTGAGGTGCTTGGGGACTCAGCCACGGTCAGCAGGATTAGTGGTATTCTTGAAAGGGCTAGGAGGGTGCTTAACGGGTTATTCAATGGTAAAGTGTTCATACCCTGGACTGGTGAGCCTAAAGCCGCTAACGCATCCTTCCTAGCCCAGATTTGGGGTGAATGGTGGAGTATGCTGCTTGACCTAGGCCACGTGGCTGATGAGGATAAGGTTAAGAGGGCTCTTGAATCAATGCTAAGCATTAATGCAAGTGTCTCAGAATGCCACACACCAAACATGGCTGGGGAGCACGGTGAGTGGGAGAAGTATAGTCAATTAACCGCATCGTGGCCAAGGCTAGTATTCGCAGTGAGCTCACTGGGCTACGCATTAGGCTACGGTAAGTGGCTTGAGGCGGCTAAGAAGGAGTGGGATACTTTAGTTAAACTAGGCCTAACGTGGAACCAACCATCAAGAATAGAGGCAAGCTGCAAACCAGAACAAGGATACCTGGATCACTACATTGGCAGTGCATCACCATGGTCATTCACATATAAGTATGCATTAAGTAAAGTAAGTATGTAAGTGAAGTTACTCGGATTCTATGAAGTATGATTCGTAATCAGTGTTGAAGTATTTATCTATGTACTCTTTACTAAGGTACCTGTATTGGGATTCATGCTTCCTCATGCATTCATGCTTTACCTGCCTATATTGGGAAATATTAAACGTAATCACCCTGCTCTTATCCTTAACTAGCCTATATAGTACTAGTTTAAGTAGTACATCTAGCCTCCTATTCCTCCTAAACCTCTCAAGGTTAGGTTCATAGTTAAGGTATGAATACTCCTTAACCTTAATGCCCAATTCCTTAAGCGCCCTAATAGTTATAACGCCAGCCGCCCAATGATCCATGTGAACCTCGAAGACTGAGGGGTGAACAACCTCATCAGGCTTAATCCTACTGATTATGTTAATTATCCTAGGTACCGCCTCATCAATGTGCGAACTTAATTCCCCATCAGGATAGTTCAGGAAGAATGCGTGATTAGTGGGTATGCCAAGTACCTTTAATGCTTCCTCAGCCTCCATAATTCTCCTCCTAGCAAGTTCCTCGCCCCTCTCCTCAGGCTTAGGTGACCCTAGCCTTCCATCAGTCATGTAAACCACGTAGACGTTATAACCCTCACTAACCCTCATAGCCAGTAAGCCACCACCATTATCACATTCATCATCTGGGTGAGGTGCAATGTACAGTAGCGTTGGCATTACTGAATGCACTGTACTGTATTATTTAAAGGAATACACTTGGTTACTAGGCTGCTTGATTTATGCGGGGACAAAAACTTATTAACAGGGCTCATTAACTTACCCTTAGGTAATCATGACTGAGAATTACAGGGCACCAATAGTGGTTGTGGTCGGCCACGTGGACGTGGGGAAGACCCTACTGTTGGATAAGATTAGGAACACAATGGTTGCATATAGGGAGCCAGGTATGATTACTCAACACATTGGCTTATCCTACCTGCCTTGGCCTATTATTGAGAAGTACGCGGCCCCTGTTATTGAGAGGTATAGGTTGAAGGGTAAGGTTTGGGTTAAGGGCTTCCTAATGGTTGACACCCCAGGTCACGCCGCCTTCTCAAACCTTAGGCGTAGGGGTGGTTCAGTGGCTGACTTAGCCATACTTGTAATTGACTTAACTAGGGGTTTCGAGGAGCAGACTTATGAGAGCCTAATACTGCTTAAGAGTAGGAACATACCCTTTGTTGTTGCGGCTAATAAGGTTGATAGGATATATGGGTGGAAGCCCATGCCTAATGCCTCAATACTGGATTCCTACAATGCCCAGGATGAGGATACTCAAGGTAGGCTTGAGGAGGCTTTAGTTAGGATCATTGAGGACTTCAATAGGCAGGGTTTCGAGGCTGAGAGGTTCGATAGGATAACAGACTTCAATAGGCAAGTACCCATAGTGCCAACTAGCGCAGTCACTGGGGAGGGTATACCGGACCTCCTAGTTTTAATGGCTGGTTTAACCCAAAGGCTGGTTAAGGATAGGTTAAGGCTCATGGGTGGTCCAGGTAAGGGTGTAGTTATGGAGGTTAAGGAGGAGAAGGGGCTTGGCACCACCATGGATGTTGTACTGTATGATGGTGTAATGAGGAAGGGGGACACTATAGTTGCAATGGGTCTTAATGGTCCTGTGGTGACTAAGGTCAGGATGATGGTGATGCCTAAGCCGCTTGATGAAATGAGGGATCCGGAGGATAGGTATATGCATGTTAATGAGGTTGAAGCCGCAGCTGGTGTTAAGGTGGTTGCTGATGGGTTAGATGAAGTGGTTCCTGGTTCATCAGTGTACGTAGTGCAGGGTGACCCTAAGCCGTACATTGATGAGGTTATTAAAGACGCCGCGTCAATTAGGATTGAGACGGATCAGGTGGGTGTAATAGCTAAGGCAGATACTTTAGGTACGCTTGAGGCTATGGTGCTTTACCTCAGGTCTCAGGGAATACCCGTTAGGAAGGCTGATATTGGTTCAGTAACAAGGAGAGACATAATAGATGCCTCAGTGGTTAGGAGGAAGAATCCGCTCTATGGTGTTGTACTGGCTTTTAACGTTAAGGTTCCTAAGGAGGTTGAGGAGGAGGCTAAGGTCCAGTTAGTTACCGTATTTCAAAACAACATACTGTATAGGCTTGTTGAGGAGTTCACCAGGTGGTTCAATGAGGAGAAGAGTAGGCTAATTGAAAGTGAGCTAAGTAAGTACGTTAGGCCAGGTAAGATAGCTGTAATACCTGGTTACGTGTTTAGGAGAAGTGACCCAGCAATAGTGGGTGTTGAAGTGCTGGGTGGTGTAATTAAACCAGGCTATAGGCTAGTTAAGGCTAATGGGAAGGAGGTGGGTGTTATAATGCAGATTCAGGACAAGGGTAAGCCAATTCAAGTGGCTAAGAAGGGTATGAGTGTGGCGATTTCAATTGAGGGTAACGTGATTGTTGGTAGGCATATTAAGGAGGGTGACGTACTCTACGTTAACGTACCCCTTGAGCACGCTGTCAAATTAATCATGCAGTACAAGGAACACTTAAGCAGTGATGAGGTTGAGGTCCTTGAGGAATTCATGAAGCTTAGGAGCACTTGGAAAGCATCAGCACAGTAAGTACCCCCAGTCACCTCTTTGCGTATAGCCAGCATGCCACGTATATGCCCTTCTTAACCTCAATCATGGGCGGCTCCTCCCTACGGCAAATATCCATTGCGAATGGGCACCTTGGGTGGAATCTACAACCACTAGGTGGATTAACTAGGTTAGGTGGCTCACCTGCAACAACCTTCCTTTCACTAAACCTATTCTTAGGATCTGGGTCTGGTATTGCTTCAATTAATGCCTGGGTGTAGGGGTGATGCGGCTCCTTTATCACGTCTCTGTATGGTCCTATTTCAGCCATTTTACCGGCGTACATTACCAGTATCTTATCACTGAAGTACTTGGCTGTGGAAATATCGTGAGTAATGTAGGCAAAGGCAATCCCATCCCTCACCTGAATACTCTTAAGTATTGTAAGAATCTCTACCCTAACGGAGGCGTCAAGCATTGATACGGGCTCATCAGCAACAATAAAATCAGGCCTAGTAACAATAGCCCTAGCAATAGAAACCCTCTGCCTCTGGCCGCCGGATAATTGGTGGGGATACTTGTAAAGGTAATCATCAACCGGGGTTAACTTAACCTCCTCAAGAGCCTTACGAACCATTTCATCCCTTTCCCCAGAGTCAACACCATTAATTATCAAGGGCTCCTCAACTATGAATTTAACATTATGGTAAGGGTTAAGGCTTGAGAAGGGGTCTTGGAGGACAATAGCGGTCCTTCTCCTAAACCAAAGCAGGTTGCGGTCATCCTCATGAGTGATGTCCTTACCATCAAAGATTAATTCACCCCCAGTTGGCTTAAGGAGCCTAATGAGGACTCTACCTAACGTTGTCTTACCACTCCCTGACTCGCCAACTATTGCCATTGTTTCACCATGATCAATACTAATGCTTACATCATCAACAGCCTTAACGTATCTGGGTTTTGAGAATAAGCCAGGACGTATGGTGTACCACATTCTCAGTCTATGGGCTACCACAAGCTGCCTACCATTAATCCACGGTGTATCCGAGAAGTCAGGCATTGTTTCACCGCGGCGTTAACTTAACCATAATGGGTATTTAAGTATTTAACCCCATTAAGAGTACTTAATTCCGATGAGGCTTTATCTTAATTCTTTCCTGGAATTAATTGTATAAAATATTATTTCCAATGGAATTTCCGTCACTAATCCTGCTTAAATAACTAATACCCTAAGGATGCGGTTGATTTAGTTATTGCTGAATTTAACCAGCTGGTTTCATGATTACATAATTTAAGTATATTGATGCGATTGCGTTCACTAAGTTTTAATCAAAGAAAATGATGCTTAATTCTTGGTTGACTGCTTGGGTTAAATGAAACAAAGGGTTAAAGTGCGATTCTGAGTTAAGGGAGTATTGGATTTAGCTTTTGCATAACGTTTATAAATACCTTAGGGTAATGAGACATGTCTTGAGGGTGTTGATAGAATGGCGCTTAGACCTGATATAGAGGAGAAGATTATTAAGATGCTGCCTGAGGAGGCTAAGGTAACGAGAATTGAGTTCGAGGGTCCTCACGTAACAGTGTATTCCCTTAACCCAGGCTACATCATGAATAATAGTGAGTTAATTAAAATGCTTGCGAAGGAGCTTAAGAAGCACATTATAATTAAGGGTGATGAGAAGGCTAGGGCGCCTAAGGATGAGGTTGAGAAGGTTATTAGGAAAATGATAACTGATGGTGGTAATGAGGTTGATAAAGTCTACTTTAATGATCAATTAGGGGACGTTTACGTGTACCTTAGGAAGCCTCAAGTCATTAAGGGGCTTGATAAGGCTATATTGTCTCAAACAGGTTGGAGACCAGTGATAGTTTCAACAGCCTTAGATATGTCTAAGGGTTTACCCAGGGATGATATAGACGCGGTTAATAATGTGGATGTGTTGATGAGTAAGGAGAGGGCCGAGTTCCTGAAGAGCATTGGCTTAAGGATACATAGGTTACCGGTGTATAAGAACGAGTACGTTAAGGTAACTTGCCTAGGCGCGTGTTTCGAGGTAGGTAGGAGTGCGTTACTTATTGAGACTAGTGAAAGTAGGGTTCTACTTGATTCAGGTGTTAAACCTAGTAGTGGTATGGATGAGGCACCGTTCTTCGACATTATAGATATTGATAACCTAGATGCAGTGGTTATTTCCCATGCTCACCTGGACCACATAGGCATGTTACCTTACCTCTACAAGTATGGCTACAAGGGCCCAGTCTACATGACTGAGCCAACCAAGTACCTAATGGAGATACTCCTTACGGATTACATAGACTTATCATCTGAACGTGGTTACTCATACTATGGGTTAAGTGAATTAGCCTCAAGCCTATATCACAGTATTACGGTGGATTATGGTGATGTTACTGATATTTCACCTGACATTAAGTTAACCCTTTATGATGCTGGGCATGAGATAGGTTCAGCGTTATCTCACCTGCACATTGGTAATGGATTATACAACATAGTGTACACGGGTGACTTTAAGTATGGTCCCTCTAGGCTACTTAACCCAGCTCACAGTGTCTTTAAGCGCGTGGAATTGCTCATAATGGAATCAACCTATGGGGGTAAGGATGATGTTCAGAAACCCAGGGAGGAGGCTGAGGCTGAATTGATTCAACTGGTTGGTAAGACTCTTGAAAACGGCGGTAAGGTGCTTATACCAGTCTTCAGTACCGGTAGGGCTCAGGAAATACTGTTCCTACTCAATGATGCTATACAGACAGGTAAGTTGGCTAAGGCCCCAATATACGTGGATGGTATGGTTCTTCAGACGCTTAACGTCCACTTAATGTTCCCAGATTACTTGAATAATACTGTTAAGGAATTAATATATGATGGCGTTAACCCATTCATTTCAGAGTACGTTAAGCCAGTGGAGAGGGCTAGGAATCCTGATAAGAGGCAGGAGCAGGTCATGGATATACTGCAGGGCCCACCATCAATAATACTGGCGCCACACGGTATGCTTAGCGGTGGCCCAGCCATGGATTACTTCGTCCACATGGCTGATGACACCAAGAACAGCCTAATATTCGTATCATACCAGGGAGAGGGGACTTTGGGTAGGAGGCTTATTCAGGGTGAACGTAAGGTTAACTTAAAGTACTATGACCAAGACATTACAGTTAACGTAAACATGAATGTGTTTCATGAACCCGGCTTCTCAGGCCACAGTGATAGGAAGCAGTTAATGAATTACGTGGGTAGGATTGAGCCTAAGCCACATAAGGTTATGCTTGTTCATGGTGAGCCAGGTAAGTTGATGAACCTAGCCTTAAGTATAGAGTTAAAGTACAAGATAGATACAGTCATGCTTAACCACCTTGAGACCATTAGGTTGGTTTAGGGAAACGTTAATTAACGTTAAGCCGCCTTAAGTATTAATGAATGTATTAGTTGAGGTTAACCCATTAAGGGTTAAGCCGGAGGAGGTTAGTGGGCTTCAGGTCGCCTTAAATGTTGTTGACTACATTAAGGGTAATTGGGGTAGGTCATTACCTGAATTAGCCATTGAACTGGAGGAATATGAACCAGTCACGATTAAGGTACCAACGCCAAGGAAAATTAAGGACTTCATTAGGATAATGGAGCTTGCTAATTACCTCAACTTAAGTGAAGTGATAATAAGACCCCCGAGGGGTAATGTGGATGAGTTCCTTGATGCGGCTGCTGAGTACAACATTGTGTTGTCATGGTTCATAAACTTTAAAACAAGCATACCCCCCGTTCCTCCACCCCATAGGATTAGCTTAACGGTTGATGCACCTTCATTTAAAGGTTTAAGGAGGTTACTTGAGTTTCTTCTACCTAACCTAAACATAGTTAGATTCATTTATGCCCATAATATTAAGAATGGTAAAGGTGGTTACCCATTAATGAATGGTCCCATTGACTACTTAAAGATAATGAGGATACTAACCGCATTAGGTTGGGGTGGGGCTACTGTATTGAGCTATAGGGATGAATTCACGGTGAATTATAGGAATGATGTTAATGCATTAAAGGCATTCATTGAAAGTGCTGGGTCAACCGTATTAGATAAGGGGACTATGAGAATGCTTAACTCAATAATGAAGAGGCTAATGGGTAATTCTTAGGTGCATATGGTTAAGTTGCTTTATTGAACCTATGAAAATTAACTAAGGGCTAGAAACACTGTTCTTCATGAATAGGTGTTAGTAATTAAACATTCATGGGACTATGCATTAATGCTGGTCTTTACTCATACCGCTGTTCTTACTGTACTTAAGTAGTTTACTTATCAGGTCCCAGTTAGTTAACCCAGCGCTACTTAACCTATAGTATATTCCGTGGCTTGTCTGGATTCTTTCAATTAAATTGTGTGCCTCAAGAATATCTAAGTGGTATGTCACTGTCCTGTAATTAACCTTAAGCGCCCTAGCTAATTGACTGGCATTTAATTGACCATTCTGCTTAAGTAAGGTAAGTATCCTAAGCCTAGTCTCCCCACCCCTGGATGCGTAAAGTAGCCAAACCAATAACCTCCTAACATCCTTATAGTCTCTACTTCTATACATTCACTGGACTTAATCTACGGCTTCTGGTTTAATAAATTACTGAGCCATAAGTTTTACTTCACCTAGTAACTAATAGAGAATTCACTAACTTACTAGACACAGCTGTTGCCGATTCACCTACAATTATGAGGTCATTAATACTTGTTAAGTGAATTGCATCAGGTACTTTACCCAGTGACCTTACCGCTTCATTAAGTGCACTATTAATGAGCCTATACTCATCTCCACTTGAATCATACTCATATGTAGTTAATGCATTCTTGATTCTACTTATTAAGTTACTTAAACCACTTATAAGTAGTAGTGCCCTTAACCTTGAGTTACCACTAACCATACCTAGAGCATACTTCACTAGGCGATTACCCCCACTACGCGTAACTACATTGATTGGTAACCCTTCCTCAATATCCCTCCAGGTTACGGAAATCACATTGCTGGGATTGACGGCGTAGGGTGGTGGTAAGGTAGTTGCAATACCACCATTACCCTGTGGATCAATTAACTCCCTTACTTTACCTTTAATCATGCTTACAGCATTACCTAAGTCCACTATCGCATCATACCTATAGGCCCTTAACTCAATCCACGACATTGGGTTAACTGGCCCATGCCCATGACCTAGGGGTAGGGAGTATTGAATAGCCATTGTTATCAACTCCTTAGCCTGCCTAATGGAATCCCATGCACTCATGCCTTTAGCTAAACCAGCCGCTATGGCTGCTGAGAAGCTGCACCCAGTGCCATGCGTGTTTCCTGTATTAATCCTAGGCGCCCTCAATTCCCTGAATTCACCACTATCCCTAAAGTAAACCACATCAATGCTCTCAGCCCCCGTAAGGTGTCCACCCTTAACTATCACAATCTCAGGGTGAAACTCCTCAGCAATCCTCTTAGCCGCAATCCTAGCATCATCAAGGTTCCTAATGCTCACTCCAGAGAGGCTCTCAGCTTCAGGGACGTTTGGGGTTACTACCTTAGCTAGGGGAATTACTGCCCTTCTTAAGGTCTCCATAGCGTCCCGCCGCATTAAGGGGTCACCGCTCTTAGCGTACATTACAGGGTCCACAACTAATGGGAATCCCCACCTCTTAATGACCTTGGCAACGCTCTCCATTATAGGTGAACTACTCAACATTCCAGTCTTAGCTGCATCAATACCTATATCCTCAGCAACGGCATTCACCTGGGCCTCAATTATACTTGGATCAACCTCTTGAACCGCCTTAACACCAAGCGTGTTCTGAGCAGTGACAGCTGTTAATGCAACCATACCGTAAACCCCCATGGCGTGGAAGGTCTTTAAGTCAGCAGTAATCCCAGCTCCACCACCTGAGTCGAGACCAGCTATTGTTAATGCTTTAGGTAGCTTAACTGCCATACCTCAAAGTAGGTTAATCACCTTAATAAACACTACTATAGGTAATCCATAACGTGATTATTAATGCACCTTAGATTAATGCAGTGGCCTGGTTAATTAGGGCTGAGTCAGTAGTTCCAGCAGTAATCACTCATCATGCAAATGCCTCCTCATCACTAACCCTAATCCCAGGCAGCGGTTAATATTGTTAACTCAGTACTAATGTAGCAGTGCATTAAGACTTCCCTTAAACTGGATAAAGGGTTGCGATCTAATGGTCTCAATAGTGGGATCCTGTAATCAACCAGGGTCATTTCCATTATCCTACTTATTTATGAACTGTCTATATACTCCTTCACTCATGATAATTATGCTTTCTAGGTTTGACTAGGGCTAACTTAACTATGTTCATTAATAAATTGGATATATATAGCGGTGGCTAATGGTGGGAAATGTTTAAAAATAGGTCAGTTTATTGATTAATCGGGCAATTGGAAAAATGTTGCAACAGCAGGAAAGTCCAATCCCCCGATCGGGGGTTGGGGAAGAGGGTGTGGTTGGTCGCCATGTGTTTGGTGAAGTATGGGGGGTTAACGCTAAGTTGCTTCAGGATGATGAATACTTGAAAAACCTCGTAATTAAAGCAGCGGAGGTTGCTAACATGCACCTAGTTGATGTTAAAGTTTGGCGCTTTGGTGGTGGTGATAAGGGGGGAGTATCAGTGATAGCGTTAGTGTTAGAGTCCCATATAGCAATACACACTTGGCCAGCATACAACTACGCCACCATTGATGTATACACCTGTGGCGAGCACTCAAGGCCATGGGATGCCTTTGATTACATAATAAGGCAACTTAACCCCAGAACCTTCACGAAGACTATAGTTGATAGGAGTAGTAAGTGAGGTTACCATAATTCAAATTATTAAATAAACTAAACACCCTATTTTTCCCCTTTTCCGCCTCTCTAAAATGTTGATATTAGGGTTAAAGTATGAGGTAAGTGGCTATCACTGATAAGACTATTGGGGCTAGGAATAGTAATGATGCAAGTATTGGCGTTAAACTGACGGCGCTGGAGGCCGCCTTAACCATACCGTAGAATCCATCTATTCCCACTACGCGTATCCTGCTTGAAACCTCAGTGTAACTAACCTTAACCACTGGGGCTTCAGGATTATTGACGGCATTTAGTATTAGCCTTATTAATTCACTTTGGTTAACCCAATCACCAACAACATGGTAACCAACTTTACCGAAGAAGCCGGTGTACTGGTGATTATCAGTGGTTACTACTTCAGCTAAGTAACCCATTTCCCCTAGCCTCCTCCTAATTTCATTAGCTAGGTCCGGTTTAATGTTATTGCCATCAATAACCACTAGAACAGATGATGCGCCATTAAATGCCAGTGTCAGTACGAACACTCCATTATCCCCAATCTCCATGAATGAGCCAGGTACCTTACTCCTAGGTATATGAACAACCCTTAACCTTAATTCACCCTCAACATCAGGAGTGTTAAGTACTCTTCTTAGTCCATTAATTAAGTCCCGTACATCATCATCACTCCAGGAATTATCACTACTGAAGCTGTTCTGTGAATCAATGATTATTAATCTATTAACTTCATTACCCAATTCCTCAGCAACCTTATTGTAAACGTAGGTTGGTATGTCATCCATTGACTTCCTTAATCGGGATACTAGGACTAGGTTCTTACCATTGGCTATTGGTAAAACTAGTAGCCTGATATCCCCTGACTCCACACGCATGATCGGCTTAGCCTTAATTACCTCACTGTGGTTACTGGACCTAAGCTTAACCATTGCCTCCTTAATGCTGTTGACAATGATCATAGTATCATCATACGATGCTGGGTCAGCCTCATGACCGCCAACACCATGCAAATACACTAGTCTCGTCCTCATTGACCTAGCTACCTTAACTAGGATAGGTACTAAGTCAGCTCCACCCACATGGCTTACTGGCCCTGCATGCATGTAAGGTATAACTATGTATGAGTCATTGCCATTATCCCCAGTTACGTGAACCACATGGATCTTGACTTCAGAATCCTTGGAAGACCTTAGGAGGTGAAACTCCATGAATGACCCATCACCCGTTATCATAGTGTAGATGAATGCCCCAAACATCTTCAAGTAGTATAATGTTCCTTTAACCTTATGTATGATTATCATGGAGAGCATTATTAGTATAGACACTACGAAGAGTATTGAGTCAAGTAAAAGAACCCTAGGTATGCTTATTGAGTCGTGGGTTAACGTACCTATAATTAGGTAAACAGGTAACTGTATGATTATCACTATAGTGAGTAGTAGCGCAAGGTCCGTTAGGTAGCTTACTGTTGGTCTTGATCCAACAGGATCCTTAAGTAGGGATACCATTAATGATAATGGCGCCAGTGAGGCTAAGGCACCAGCCATAACAACTAGTTTACCCTCAATAATACTCATCGCTGAGTCTATTATTATTGACTCAATCATTACTACCAATACTGTCGTATAATGCATCTTAAATGAACCTACCCCAGTCATTCTCATTGTTATTAATGCCAATATCAGTGAAGTTAGGATATAAAATAGTGAAACTAGGAAGGAATAGAGGGGGTTCAACCCTATTCTACTGAGGATTAATAGAGGGGTAATAATCATTAGCACCAGGCCTATTAACCTAATTAGGCCACCAGCATGAATACCGAAGAGTATCCCATAGCCGCGTTCAAATCTCCTACTCATTTAACGGTTCACGTAACTGTGAATTATTTAAAGGTATTCACATGGAGAATGAGGCTTCATCGAATCCTCAACCATTAAATGGTTAATGCCTACCACTAGTGAGTGAAAAACACACCTTTCAGTTGTAGAAGGGCCAAGTCTTAATGAGGCGGTAATCCCGGTATCATACCTTTCATTCAGGGGAGAAAAATATAAAAACACTGAAGTTGAATGTAGAAGTCTATGAATAAGGAATGCATTAGGCACTGCGTGGCTGAGTGCTATGATAATGACGTTAGGGTTAATGAGAGTTGCCTCTCAGATTGCATAGAGGAATGCTTCGTTACCTTACACTCCAAGCCTGCTCCACTGGAGATGAAAGTTTATAAACCTACTCAGTGATGATACTGGCTTGTGAGTAGTGTTAGGAGGGATTCTCAAACATCATTACTGCCATTACCGATACTCCGAGCGGAGGATTCAGGAGGATACATAGCAAGTGAGGATAGGTGGACTCTTGTTGAATCCTATGTGAGGAGTTACGGGTTGGTTAGGCATCAGATAGATTCATTCAATGACTTCGTGGATAGGAAGCTTAAGGAGATAGTTCAGGAATTCAACATAGACTTAGGCGATGTTAAGGTTAAGTTCATTGATGTTGAGGTAGGTAAGCCAAGGTTCAAGGAACCAACTGGAGTGGAGAACGTAATATACCCAATGGAGGCTAGGTTAAGGAACATAACGTACGCAGCACCCATGAGGCTTAAGGTCATGCTTTACATAAATGGTGAAGAGTACACTGAGACCGTTCCCTTGGGTGATTTACCAATAATGGTTAAGTCAAAGTACTGTAATTTATATGGTTTAAAGCCGCAGGCTATAGTTAAGAAGCTTGAGGATCCAAATGACCCAGGCGGCTACTTCATAATAAACGGTAGCGAGAGGGTTGTGGTTTCCCAGGAGGATCTTGCCCTTAATAAGCCAATATACGACTACGACGAGAGGGGGGCTACTAGGGTACCTAGGGCTAAGATAATATCCATGGGTCCAGGCTATAGAACGACAGTTGTTGTTGAGTATCATAAGGATGGGGTGATTTACGTCCAAATACCCAAGATACCCACTAGGATGCCCTTCCCAGTGGTTATGAGGGCCCTCGGCCTTGAGAAGGACCAGGACATTGCCCTGGCCGTGAGCGATAATGATGAGATTCAGAGGGAGTTACTTGCATCATTTGAGATGGCTATTCAAATTGCGCCAACTGTTGATGAGGCTAGGGATTACATAGGTAGGAGGATTGTGCTTGGTCACCCTAGGGAAATAAGGATTCAGAGGGCCCTTGAGTACCTTGATAAGTACTTCCTCCCCCACTTAGGCACAGTACCTGATGATAAGGTTAGGTTAAGTAAAGCTATTGAACTTGGCCAGGCAGTAGCTGGGGTTATTGAACTCTACAAAGGTTGGAGGCAGCCTGATGACAAGGACCACATGTCTAATAAGAGGGTTAGGTTGGTTGGTGACTTATTAGCCCAATTATTCAGATCCATATTCGCTCAGTTTGTTCAAGACCTCAGGAATCAACTGGAGAAGCAGTATTCAAGAGGTAAGATACCTGAATTAAGAACAATAGTTAGGGCTGATATAATTAGTGATAGGCTTAAGCATGCGTTATCAACAGGTAATTGGGTTGGTGGGAAGACTGGGGTTACTCAAATGCTTGATAGGACTAACTACGTTTCAACAATAAGCCACCTAAGGAGGGTCGTATCATCACTAAGTAGGACTCAACCGCACTTCGAGGCGAGGGATCTTCACCCAACTCAATGGGGTAGGTTATGCGCCATAGAGACCCCTGAGGGGCAAAACTGTGGGTTGGTTAAGAACATGGCTCTTATGGCGACGGTAACCGTGGGTGTTGATGAAGCCAGCGTGGAGGCTATGTTAAGGGAAATGGGTGTTATTAATGTGTTGGACGCCAGGAAGAATGAGATTAAGGGGGCTAACGTACTACTCAATGGTAGGCTAATAGGTATTCATAGGGATCCGCAGGCGCTTGTGAATGCGATTAGGGAGGCTAGGAGGAGGGGTGACATTAATGGTGAAGTTAACGTTGGTTACATTGAGAAGCTTAATGAGGTTAGGGTTAACTGTGATGGGGGTAGGTTAAGGAGACCATTATTGATTATAAGTAATGGTAAGTTAAGGTTAACTAAGGAGCATATTGAGAAGTTGAAGAGCGGGGAGTGGACTTGGGATGACTTAGTTAAGAACGGCATAGTAGAGTACATTGATGCTGATGAGGAGGAGAACGCCATGGTAACCATAGGTGATGCCAAGGATATTGACTTAAGCAAGTACACTCACATGGAAATTATACCAAGCATAATGCTGGGTGCCGTAGCCCATATAATACCTTACTCTGAGCATAATCAATCACCAAGGAACATTTATGAAGCAGCCATGGCTAAGCAATCCCTTGGATTCCCCTACTCCAACTACAGGTATAGGATTGATAGTAGGGGGCATTTACTACTCTACCCGGAGAGGCCCTTAGTCACCACTAGGGGTCTTGAGTTAATAGGCTACAGTATGAGGCCATCCGGCCAGAATGCGGTGCTTGCGTTAGTGTCATTCATGGGTTACAGTATAGAGGATGCAGTTATGATTAATAAGGCAGCCATAGAGAGGGGCATGTTTAGGAGCGTGTTCTATAGGTCCTACGAGACCGAGGCCATGAGGTACCCAATGGGTGAGAACGATAGGATAACCATACCGCCACCCACTGTTAGGGATTACAGGGGTGCTGAGGCCTACGCCCATCTTGATGAGGATGGTATAGTGCCTCCGGAGGTCTTTGTTTCAAGCAAGGAGGTTTTAATAGGTAAGATAAGTCCACCAAGGTTCTATAGTGCATTGGCGGAGAGTCAACTAGCCGGTGAGTGGAAGGATAATTCAATAACGGTCAGGAGGGGTGAGAAGGGCATAGTTGACCAGGTCTTAATAACGGAGAGTAGTGAGGGTTTCAAGTTAATTAAGGTTAAGGTTAGGGAGCTTAGGATACCTGAACTTGGTGACAAGTTTGCCTCAAGGCATGGGCAAAAAGGTGTAGTAGGCATGATAGTGCCAATGGAGGACATGCCATTCACTGAGAATGGTATAACGCCAGATGTGGTTATTAATCCGCATGCCTTACCAAGCAGAATGACCATTGGGCAATTACTTGAGGCTATAGCAGGTAAGACTGCTGCACTATACGGTACGTTGGTTGATGCAACGCCGTTTGAGGGTGTTCCTGAGAATACCATTAGAAGCATGCTGATGAAGGCTGGGTACAGGTGGAGTGGTAGGGAGACCATGTACAGTGGATTAATGGGTACCAGGCTGGATGCGGACATATTCATTGGTGTAGTATATTACCAGAAGCTACACCATATGGTTGCCGATAAGATACACGCCAGGGCTACTGGGCCAATGCAGATATTGACTAGGCAGCCGACGGAAGGTAGGTCAAGGGAAGGCGGCTTGAGGCTTGGTGAAATGGAGAGGGATGTTTTAATAGCCCATGGAGCTGCGGCGCTACTTCACGAGAGGATGGTTGAGTCAAGCGATAGGTACGTAATGTACGTGTGTGAGGACTGTGGTATGATGGCCTGGTGGGATGACTTTAAGAAAAGGCCAATATGCCCAATACATGGTGATAAGGGGAGGATAGCTAAGGTTATTGTCCCCTACGCCTTCAAGCTACTGCTGCAGGAGTTAATAAGCTTAGGCATATACCCCAGGCTTAAGCTCTCTGAGCCAATAGGATAATGGGCTACTTCCCAAACTTCACCTATAGGCCATCTGATGATACTTATCAAACACTTAACGTCACCTTAACTGTACTTAAATTGAGAAGTGGATATGATTACTTCATTGAGATAGGGAGTGGTTCAGGTTACATAATAACTAATGTAGCTAAGGAGTTCACCTCATTTAGGAGATTCATAGCTACTGACGTTAACTGCACTGCAGTTAAGGAGACCACTAGGTACGCTGAGGATGAGGGTGTGGATGTTGATGCAGTATGCTGTAATCTTGCCGATTGCCTAAGGAACATTAGTAATTCAATAATAGTCTTCAATACGCCATATTTAACCTGCAGCAATGGCGAGTTAAGCATCAGTGACCCAGCCTATGTGTCAATCTGCAGAAACTACAGGGGTGATGTTTTAACAGGTGTGGTTAATATTATTAAGACAGGTTGCTGTGAGTTCATACTCACTGTGGGTAATGATGGGTTAGAGTACTTATTGTCATCAATAAGGGGCATTAGGCCATTATACTTCATTGACGTATTATTCAATAGCCACATGTTTTTTGAGGATGTTATCACCGTGCATTTAACACGCATTTGAATTATTTAGGCGACTTCAACAACTATGTTTAATAGTGCCTCCCCAATATCTGAAATATACTCAAGCATTCTGGCTATACTGTATAGTATTGAGTCAAAGGATGCTATTATTGTTGGTGATGTCTCATACTCCCTTAAGCTTCCCTGGAGACCACGAACCTCATGAGCCTTCCCTCTCGCTAAGTCTATTAAGTTATTGATTTCACTAACGTTATTGGTTGCTTGGGATGAGATTGACCTACTCAGTACCCCTATTAACTCCATTACCTTATCCACGTATTCAATTACCTTATCCCTATGTTCCTTCGGAATACCCATAATGTATTGTTGACCCACTTGTATCAGCTCATTAGCTATTTGAACTATGTGATCTGAAAGCCTCTCAAGGGACTTATTTATTAAGGCATAGTCAAGTATTGTCCTTGGATCCTTAATGCCGGACATTGAGGCGTAGTAACTACTTGTGGTTAACTTCTTAAGTATCCTATTTAGCAGCCAGTAGAATCTATCAACCTCATTATCCCTCTCCACTATGTCAACTAGAATGTTCTTATCCACAGTACTTAATGCAACCTTAATGTCATCAAGCATACTCTCAATAACCCTGATTATTTTCAAAACTATGTCACTTATACTTATGTCACCAGGTATGTTTATGAGGTTCTGGAGAGTTAAGGTGTTCCTACCCTCATCAACTATCTCAACCCCAGTCAGCTTTCTCCTTGCAACATCCTTAATATCCTTCTTTAACCCTATAGTGTTTTGAGTGAAGAAAAGCTTAAACACATCGTAGCCGGCTAGGTAATAGCCTAGGGTAACCCTGGTTAACCTATCACCCTTAGCTAACTCGTCAGTGACCTCAATCTTCGCCTCAGCGTAGGATGGCTTAATAGCCTTCTTAGGAACCAGTAGGAGTGACATGTCCCTCTGGGGCAGTAGTACAACTTCATCACCTGGTTGAAGGTTTAATTGCCTAGCCCACTCCTTAGGTAATGATACTATTAACGTTGACCCACCCGTTAATTGTATCCTCCTGGATTCGGACTCAAGTGACACTATAGGTCACATTACTTACTCTACCCACCTATAAATATTTTATGCTTAATACTCAGGATCAATTGCTAACCGATAATTAACATTCACTTATAGTAGAAACTTATATCTAAATATTGCACATTATACCACAGCACCCTATTTTAAACGAGGAGGTTATTACCACCACTGGTTAAATAATTATATGGAGGTTCAGATTGTTAAGGAGGAGCAACAGGTAGCTAATAATCCACCTAATATAGGTAGGGAGATTACTGAGCTTGAGAAGGCGTTGAGGAGGATAATAAGTAGCTTAATGGTTACTGGTAATAAGGATATTGATAGGGAACCACCAATAGATATATATGAGGATGGGGATAAGGTTATGGTGCTGTTCGACATGCCTGGTGTACGTAAGGAGCAGATTAAGTTGAGGATTGGTATGAATTACATTGAGGTTAACGCTGAACCCACAGCATACGTAGCGACTGGTAAACCAGTGCTTCTTGAGAGGTTTAGTAATTATAAATTGCGTAGGAGAGTTGAATTACCATTTAACGTGCGGCTTGATGATGTTAAGGCGTATTATAAGGATGGCGTACTGCAAGTTCATTTAACTAAACTACCGGGCTATAATACAGCTGAGGTTGCTATTGAATAATTAATGCAATTATTAGATAAATGCTCAATAATTAAACTAGAACTTTAATATCACTAACAGTGACTTATAATGGCGCTTATTTTGCTTAAACCTTTAAAAAGGGTTATAGATTCTGCTAATGAATGCGCATTATAGGATTTTCATGGGAGTATCCTAGGATAGGTTCACCGCTGACTGACCTTCAATACCTAGTAGCATCCCTCTCATCAGCACTTAAGGCGCTGGGGCATGAAGTGGTGATTGTTACGCAGGGGAGTAGCCAAATCCCAGACTTCGACGGTGTTAAGGTTATTAGCGTTAACTTACCGATTAAGGATTACCCAAACGTGGTATCATATGGGCTTAGTTCATCGGTACAGGTTATTGCAAACATGAGGTATAGGGTAAACGGTGAGTTTAACAAAATAATCTGCTTCGAGTGGGGTGGTTGCGTAATGGGGTTGCTTGCTAAGGCGACTCAACCATGCTGTATTAACACTGAAATCAACTGCATAACACTCTCCACAGAGTATGAGCGTGGTGACCCTGACGGTAACATTATAAGTTCATCAATAGCAAGCATTGAGGGGTGGGTTTTCAGGCAATGCGATAGGGTTTATGGGCTTAAGCAGAGGACTGTGGACGACCTTAAGAATAAGTTTAACATAAGCGCTAATTACGTGCCAACAATTGATGAATTAGCCAGGGTGATAGTGGAATGAAGGTTCTGCACCTTTCCTGGGAGTACCCACCGCACATAGTTGGTGGTTTAGGTAGGCACGTTTACTACATAACCCATGAATTAATTAAACTAGGCGTTAACATTGATGTGGCCACCGTAGGTTACGAGGACACTCACGTTATTGATGAGGGCGTTAACGTGCATTTAATAGATGCCTTCAAGGTTAGGGTACCTGACTTCTCGTCATGGGTACACTCCTTCAACATATTCATGACGATGGATCTAAGCCACGTAAGTGAGGTAGATGCAATACACGTGCATGATTGGTTAACTGCACCAGCCGGCATAGTACTTAAGCATAGGTTTAAGGTACCCTTAATAGCCACAATACACGCTACAGAGTACGGTAGGAGGGGTGGGTTGCATAGTCCTGAGTCTAGGCACATCCATGAGTGGGAATGGTTACTAGCCTATGAGGCTTGGAAGGTTATAGTCTGCAGTAACTATATGGCTAATGAAGTGAAAAGCGTGTTAGGTGTGCCTGATGATAAGATAGTCACAATACCTAACGGCATAGATAAAACTCTACTTAACTTTAAGCCTAAGTATGACCGCTCCAGGTATGCGTATCCCTGGGAATTATTAATAGTCTTCTATGGTAGGTTAGTTTACGAGAAGGGGCCTGATTCCGTAATTAGAGCCTTCGCTAAGTTACTGGGTAGGGTAAGTAATGTTAAGCTCGTAATAATTGGTGATGGGCCAATGAGGGAGTATTTAGTTAGCCTAGCTAATCAACTTGGATTAGGTAGTAAAGTATACTTTACAGGTAAGGTAAGTGATGACGAGTTATACAGCATCATATCCCATTCAAACCTAGTTATATTACCAAGTAGGTATGAGCCATTCGGCATAAGCGCACTTGAGGCCATGGCGCTTGGTAAGCCATTAATAGCAACAAATAGGGGTGGGCCAACGGACTTCATTAGGCATATGGAGAATGGTGTATTGGTTAATCCAGATAACCCAGATGAAATAGCCTATTACGCTGAAATGCTGCTAAGGGATGAGGGCTTAGCACGTAAACTTGCAGGTGAAGCTAAGGGAACCATAATGAAGGGGTATACTTGGGATATAATAGCGAGGAAGACTCATGAACTCTACAGAAGGGTCATTGAAGAGAGGGCTAAGGTTAACTGGTAGCCCCAATAACTAAAGAAGCTTATCGTAAATCTTTAACGCAATAAGAACATGACCCTTCCTGGTTGGGTGTACAGCATCGGGAGCCAATGCCTCCGGTTCAATGTAACTTAACTTTGCTTGAAACTCCTCATGAAGATTAATGAATATTGCCGAGTACTCAATGCTAAGCCTCTCAACCCTCTTAACGTATTCAGGCACTAATTGAAGAACCTTCCTCCTGAAGGTGTCTAATTCATTAGCCCTACTTATGTAGAATGGCGCCATAAGTAGTATTACTGGGTTAATCCTCTTAATGGTTAAGTCAAGCACCTCACTGTACATCTTGAAGTAGTCATCGGGGGATAGGCCTAAGTCACCTCCCAGGAACCTGTGTGCGTCATTAATGCCTATTAGTACTGAAACGAGCTTCGGCTTAAGTAGAATCACATCATCCTCCCACCTCTCCCTAAGGTCACGTATAGTGTTACCACTAATACCCTTATTAACGATGTTAAGCATTAGTTCAGGATGCTGAGAATCAACAATATCCTTGAAGAAGGCTACGTAACCATTACCTAGAGGAGGAGCAGCATCCCTCCTCCCGCTATCAGTTATACTATCACCTATGAAAACTAACCTATCACCCGCATTAAAAGTGGGCTTAGCCATGAGCTATAGGAAGCTATGGGATATTAAAAAGTATTACCTAAATCGTGAAACACTTAAATCAAAGTAATTATTCTTCACAACCATGAGCAGTGAAGAATGCCTAGCAGGCGCTAGGGAAGCTGCATTAATACTCACTGGCAGTAGGCATGCAATAGCCTTCACTGGTGCTGGCATTAGTACTGAGAGTGGTATACCTGACTTTAGGGGTCCCCAGGGTCTTTGGAGGAGGTTTGACCCATCATTAGCATCCATTGACTACCTCAACACTGATCCTAAGGGCTTTTGGGACTTCTACATCAATAGATTCAACACGCTCAATAACGCAAAGCCCAATAGAGCCCACCTTGCGTTAGCGGAATTAGAGAAACTAGGTGTTATTAAGTATGTGATAACCCAGAACATTGACAACCTTCATAAATCAGCAGGGTCAATCAACGTTATTGAGCTTCACGGCAACTACACTACAGTATACTGCATGAAGTGTGGAGCCCAGTATCCCTTCACATTAGCCTTAAGGAAATACGAGGAGGGTGAGAATCCCCCAAGGTGTCCAAGATGTGGAGGGATCCTTAGACCTAACGTGGTTCTCTTCGGTGAGCCGGTTAACGAAATTAATAGAGCTCTTGAGGTAGCGGCATTAAGTGATGTGGTTCTAGTAGTTGGATCATCATTAACAGTGTACCCAGCAGCCTACGTACCTCTCGTGGTTAAGGAGCATGGTGGTAAACTAATTATTATTAACCTAGAACCCACTGACTATGATGACTATGCTGACGTGGTGCTGCACTGCAGTGCATCAGAGGCATTAAGTGCCATACTTAATCATGTTAAGAACATTATGGCGGATAAATAGGTACCTTATAACCTTAAAGGATTGGTGTCAATAATGGTGACTATTTAAATATTCTACTGCTAGAGGTAAGAAGGATACTAATACGTGTTATTAATGTACTTGCTTTCCAGATAGTTAAGCAGGTGTTCTGGGTTATATCCCTCATTTAGGCTCCTTCTTAGGAGTTCCTTAGGTTCATAAACCGCACCCCACTTGTGGATCCTATCCCTTAACCAATCCTTAATTGGATCCAAGTGCCCGTGTTCAACTAAGTTCCTTAAATCAAGTTCCTTCTCAATCCTATTCAGTATTATTGCGGCAATCACGTTGCCGAGGGTGTAGGTTGGGAAGTAGCCTATTGAACCCTGACTCCAGTGTATGTCCTGTAGAACCCCCTCACTATCATTCCTCGGCCTCACGCCTAGGTAATTCTCCATTAACGTATTCCAGGCCTCAGGTAGGTCATTCACTTCCATGGATCCTTCAATAATCTTCTTCTCCAACTCATACCTAACGGCAATGTGTAGGTTATATGTCACCTCATCAGCGTCAACCCTTATTAAACTTGGCCTAACAACATTAAAGTAACTGTACACGTCATTCTCATTAAACTTCCCAAGTATGCTTAACTTTGACTTAAGGATTGGGTAAATTAACCTAACGAAGTACCTGCTCCTACCTATCACGTTCTCCAGAAACCTAGACTGTGATTCATGGAATCCGGTTGATGCACCCCTAGCTAGTGGCGTGTACGCTAGGGATTCATCAATTTGAAGCTCATAGAGTGCATGCCCAGATTCATGTATGACTGAGAATAAGGTTGCCTTAAAGTCAACCCCCTCATACCTTGTTGTTATCCTAACATCCCCTGGAGCCATACCTATTGTGAATGGGTGGGCTGAAGTATCTATCCTGAATCTATCCCTAGGCATTCCGAGGACATTGAATGCGACTTCCTCATTAATAATCCTCATTTCATCAACATTATACTTAGCTTCCTCCAGTTCATGTTTAGTAGGGTATATTTCCCTATCAATCCTACTTAATAATTGCCTAATGCCCCCGACAAGCCTACTGAAGAGTGGGTCCAAGTCATTAATGGTTAGATTCTCCTCATAAAGGTCAAGTAACGCATTATACGGGTGACCACTGTAGCCTAACTTATCCGCGACCTGTCTTGTGAGGTCGATTATTTTACCTAAGTGGGGTTTAAACATGTTGAAGTCAGCCTTAGCCTTAGCTTCCCTCCAAACCACTGAAGCCTTAGTTGTTGTTTTACTTAACTCCTCTATTAGGCTTGGTGGAACCTTAGTGTAGAACTTTAACTCATGCTTAAGCACCCTTACAATACCCTTCTCATAATCGTTTAATCCACCCTCATCCGCGCTGCTTACTAAGCCCTCTAATTCAAGCATCAGCTTCTGCCTCATTAGCATTAATTGCGATGTTGCGAAACCCCTGTATTCAACCCCACTCCTGGGCATGTAGGTTTCAAGATCCCAGCCCATTAACCCTAAGGCATGGTCAAGGGCCCAAATAGGCTCGTACCTCTTTAGGATTTCCTTAACCCTTTTATCATTCACATTAAGCATTAGAGGATCACTGGAACTGGTTAATTAAGTATTGCAGTTAAGGGATATAGTGCAGTATTAGTTAATCAGTCCCTCCTGGAGTGTCTTCAATAAGTGAGGCATATTGTTTAAAAAGCACTAAATAGAAGTATATAGTAATGAGGGTTTGGGTGCTGGTTAAGCTATCTTTAGACACGTCCCAACTCAGGTTTAGTGGGGATAGAGTTCTCATTGAGGAAACACCCCTTAGGATAAATGACATAGATAGGAATGCAGTGGAGGAGGCGGTGAGACTTAAGGAGAGGGGTATTGCGAGAAACGTTAACATACTCACCGTACTCAAGTACCCACCCCTCAAGGACAGGGTTAAGGAAGCTGAGGGGTTAATTAGGCAGTTACTGGCTATGGGTGCTGATGAAGCCTACATTATTGCTGACGATGGTTTACTTCTAACAGACCCAATGGCCACATCCCTAGTGGCCTCAGAGGTAATTAAGACTAATGGCTACGACATCATTATTGCCGGTGAAGCCTCAATCGACGGTTATAGCGGCCAAGTTCCAATAATGGTTGCGGCTAGGTTAGGAATACCGGTGATAACTTACGTTAAGGAGCTTAAGGTTGAGAATAGTGTCGTAACGGCTAGGAGGGATTTAGATAATGAAACCCAGTTGGTGAGTTCAAGAATACCATTAGTGGTTTCAGTAACTAGGGAGATTAACATGCCCAGGATACCGACGGTTATTCAAATAAGGTTAGCTATTAAGAAACCCATTAAGTTACTAACTCTTAATGACATTAACGTGAAGGTTAACAGGGTGGTTAATGTTAAGGACATTAGGGCAATTCAAGTAAACCGGAAGGGGGTGATTATTGATTCAGGCAGTGTTGAGGAGAAGGCTGATAAACTCATTGACTACTTAATAAAGGATAACGCATTGAGGTGAGGACTATGATACTCGTAATCCTTGATAAGGGAACACTGGGTGTTCTTGGCCTTGCCCAGGAAATAATGGAGGCCACTGGCTTAACCATAAGTGCGGTTCTTCTAGGTGATAGTGAGGGAATTGACCTAGGTAACTATGGCGTATCAAGGGTTTACACAATTGATGTTGCTAGGTTAATTGACCCAGCTCCACTAGCTAGATTCATTACCAGTAATTTTAAGGAAGCCAAGTACTTCATAATGCCGGATAGTAAAGCATACAGGTCATTAAGTGGTTACTTAAGCGGATTAATGAATATCCCAGTTATCATTAATCCCACTTACGTTAAACCAAACTCACTTAGAATTAATGCGTTAGGAAATAGGGCTATTGCGGATTTAGAGGTTCAACCACCAGTAATAATAGTGGCTCAGGCGGCTAGATTTAAGCCTAGGCAGTATAGTCAAGGTAGTAAAGCTACCACAGTTAACGTAAGTGTTGAACAAGGTTCATTAACGCTCATTAGTGTTGAAGGTAAGTCAACAAGTAATGTTAAGATTGAGGAAGCTAATGTGATAGTTGCAGTGGGTAGGGGGTTTAGGAGTAGGGATGACTTGAAACTAGCCATTGACCTTGCGGAGGCTTTAGGTGCTCAATTAGGTTGCTCAAGGCCATTGGCAGCCGACCTTAAGTGGCTGAGTGAGGATCACTGGATTGGGTTAAGTGGGCATAGGGTTAGGCCAAGGTTATACGTAGCTATTGGGATAAGTGGACAACCCCAGCACTTAGCCGGTATGATGGAGTCCAATATAGTGGTTGTGATTAATAATGATAGGAACGCCCCCTTCTTCAAGTACTGCGACTATGGGGTTGTTGAGGACTTGTACAGGTTCCTCCCAGTCTTAACTAGGAAAATTAAGGAGAGGAGGTGACAAGCCTCAATTGCATCGTTTGGGAAATCTTTATTAAAATGCGCCGTAGACCGTCCACATGGTTAAGGCAGGGGGAGGGAAGAAAGGTAGTGCTGCTAAGTCGCCGACTAAGACTAGGGTAAGCCTTAGTAGTGCTGAGTTAAGGGAATTAAGGTCAACCCAATGGTTTGGCCTATTAGCCGCATTAGCGGCAGTCTTCACCACTGGACTCTACATTAGGCTTTACCCAGCTTTCCTATGGGGCAACTACATTAATGAATTTGACCCATACATTAGGTACTACTTGACGGAGTTCATGCTTAAAATGGGTGCCATTAAGGGTATTGAATGGTGGCTTAGCGGGGGTTTAATAAATGGGCACCTTTACATAAACACCCACTTCTGGTACCCGTGGGGAGTTAATTGGGCAACCACCCTATCCCCAGGCGTATCCTTCACTGGGCTTATACTGTATGATATCTTGGTTAAGCACCTTCACTTGCACTTAACCCTATTATCTATTGCCGTTTATACTCCAGGGATAGTGAATGCCTTATCAGTCTTATCCATGTATTATTTGGGTTCAAGGTTCGGAGGCAGGTACGTGGGCCTGTTAACCGCATTAATGACAGCCTTCTCACTCATATTCCTACAGAGGGGTGAGGCAAGCTGGTATGCTGACGCAACATTATTTCAATTCATAGCGCCACTTGGCATGGCGCTATTCATTGAGGCCCTTAGGCAAAGAAACTGGATACCATACGCCATCTTGGCGGCCGTGGTTAATGGTTCACTAGTGTGGTTCTGGGGTTCATTCACATTCGTGCTAAACGCCTATGGTGCATACGCCATACTACTTTCAATATACGTACTCTACAGGTTATATAAGGGTAGGGTTATTCCACTCCGCGTTACTGATGGTATTTCAGTTGACCCAGTGAACGCCCTGGGTACCTATACATTAACCTACCTGGGTTTTGCAGCCTTCCTAGCCATGACTCCTAGGTATAGGTTGCATGCAGTGCTTGGCCTCGGTGCCCTTGGTACATTAGCAGTATTACTAGCGGTAGTGGCGATTATAGTTGTTATGCTGGAGAGGCTTGGTGCACGTAAATTAGTCACGGCATCTAAGTACGTGATAGCTGCGGCAGTAATATTCCTGGTGGTAGTCATTGCCTTAGCCTTATCAGGCATATCTGTCCTTGTACACATACCTGGTGGTAAGTACTTAGCAGCCTTATTCCCAACCGCCCGTAGTGCCCTAGTTCAGAGTGTGGCTGAGCATTCCCCCTCCACTGCCCATCAGTTACTTTCAACAACAGGCTATACTCTCCCCTTTGAGGTTACTGGATTAACGTACGCGTTATCCACGGTGGATGTGGCTGGCTTACTCTTATCCATTACTGCAGTCTTATCAGTCTACTTCGCCTCCAGTGAGGCTTGGTTAACAATGCTCATGTTCGCGTGGCTCCCCGTGGCGGCCTATGGCCTCTACTTAATTATTAAGTTCGTGGCTAGGCGTGGCGTTGATGTAATAGGGCTACTGACTGTAGCTGTTGTGACTGCGTTATTTGCCGTATCAGTAATAGTTATTGCACAGTCAAGTGTACCTATCGCAGCTGCACCACAGCAGATAGTTTCAACAACGGAGCCGGCAATACCCTCCAGTGACTGGCTTGATGCACTCTACTGGATCCAATATAATACTCCTCATGATTCAGTCCTAGCCTCCTGGTGGGATTACGGCTACTGGTTAGCAATAATGGGTAATAGGACTAGCCTGGCTGATAACTCAACCGTTAATGGTACTCAGATTAAGCTAATAGCAACTGCCTTTACCTCAACTAACGTAACTGAGTCCCTTGAGCTACTACGTAGTGTTGGGGCTGATTATGTTGTTGTCTTCCTACCCTATTACCCATTCCCCATAACCGTCCCCTCACCAATGTCTGCATTAAGCATCGGTGGTTCATCATCCCAAAGCATGGTAGCCCTCTGCGCCCTCTACCCGGAGTACCCAACTGGTGGTGATTTCGTTAAGAGTTACTGGATGAGTACAATATCAGGTAACTCCCCGGAGTACACCAATACCCACATACTTAGTGCCGCAGAGATAATTAGCAGTACACCCACTGGTGGAACAGCCACGTATAACCTGTACGTACCCTTAGCCAACACTACGCTTTACCGCCTCCTCTTTGATCTTGAGGCGCCGGCCTATTCAATTAATGTTGATCAATGCTTAACCCAGATAAGGACAACCACAACTGCAACACCGTTAACGTTACCCCTATGGTTATTCAACACTTGGCCAACGTACTCGCAGTCATCATCATCCTCATCCTCAGCGGTGCACTTAGTAATGACCTTCCAGCCAATACTGGGTCAAAGCCTAATACCGCCTCCGTTCGTCGGCACTAACACAACCCTATTGAATGAGCTTTACTTCACGTGGTTCTATGGTAACTGGTTAACCCCACCACCAGGCTTCCAGTTGGTTTACGTTTCAAGGCCGAATGGGTGGGTATTAGTGTATAGGATTAACTACTCAGTACTTAACAGTACCTTAAGCTAATATTAGATTGCAGAGAGTTTACTTTAGGGTTTATTTCTCCTCTTAACATTAACTGTAATGATCCTGATGCCCTTCACGTATTTCCTTAATGCCTTTATGAGACCCACATCATCAGTCATCACACTAACCTCCACACCCCTGGCTACCATTGAGGAGGCTAAGGCCACTATTGAGGCGTCTGCATTACTTAATTCAGGGTTACGTAGTTTAATTGAATTAATGGCATTTGGATCTGGGTCAAGTATCTCTATGTTTATTAAATCCAGTAAAGCCTGGGATCTAGCATCCTTAACCTCACCTGCAACTAGACTTGTTGTGATTAACCTATAGCCTGCATTAGTAATTTCACTTATGACGTAGGCGTTTCTCACGTGGAATAATCCACTTGCATCAATGATTAAGGCCTTAGTAACCTTGTCCTCAGCCTCTCGTACATCATTATTCTTCTTAACCTTACTAGCCTCACCTTCTCCGGCCATGGCTCAATCAATAGGTTCATGGTTTTACCCTTTATAAACCCATCACAAATAACGTAGGATTCATCCATTGAGGTTACCCTCACCTTAACATCGTAAGGGTGGACTATTGGCACGAGGGTTCTTGAGAAGGGTGCTATGGGTACTATTAACTTAGACTTAACCCTATAGTCCACAACAGGTCCACCTAACGCTAAACTATATGCTGTTGAGCCTGTTGGTGTGGCTGTTATTAAACCATCCATCCTTCCGCTCATTACTTCTTCACCATGCTCCTCAGTAACGCTTATTGTAGCCATGCGTCCAGGGTCCATGCACCTCATCACTATTTCATTTAATGCGTAGCACTTTGAATTATTAAATGAGGCTGATAATAAATCCCTTTCATCAATATAATAATCACCCTTAAATACCCTAAGAACACTAGATGGTTCCTCAGTTACCAGTACTTCACTGAGGAAGTTTACTCTACCAGCCCCAACGTGAAGTATGGGTTTGCTCATTAACTCTGGGTGGGTGTGAATGAACCTCAGCAATGATCCATCGCCACCAAATACGATTATCATGTCTGCATCACCTCCCTCTAGGCTACTTAATGCTGCCACTGAATTATCCACAGAGAGCCATTCAACACCCTGAGTAAGTGAGATAAGCTTGTTTAAGAACTGCATAACAGCATCTACACCGTACGATACCCCAATGTAAACGCCGACTCTCATTTAAATCCACGACTGTAACCACCTTTAACTTATAAGGATTAAAGTACTTAAGCATTAATTAAGGCCCTTAGGTAGCTTAGGTACTTGGGCAACACTTCATCACCAGGCTCAAGTTCAGGATGCCACTTCTTCTCCCATTCAACTGATAAGTAGCCGTTGAAGCCTATTCCCCTTAAATAATCAATAACCCTCCTTATTGGCACTAGTCCAGCCGAGTCATCAGGCGTAGTGTATCTAATTTTACCGTTCACTAGTTTAAAGTTCTTAACGTGAACATGCTTAACCCTATCTTTAACCAGCTCGAGAACATTATCAAGGTTCTCTCCAGCAGCAACCACATTTGCGAAGTCAAGTAGGATCCCTATCCTCCCATCAAGGCCATTAAGGAGTTTCCTCAGGTTTACAGCCTTAACCCAGTCATCATGGGTCTCCATCATTATCACTACACCATTATCCTCAGCGAAGTCAGCAACCCTATTAAGTGAGGTAATTATCCTCTCAGCAGCCTTATCAACATCATCAATAACCCTACCCCCATAAACCCTAACACCAGGAGCCTCTAATTCTCGGGCAATTAATATGAGTGTTCTTAAGGTTTCCTCATTCCTAGCCCTCTCCTGATCATTGGGCATTGCGAAGGAGGCGTAGCCAGCTAGGTTACTTAACCTAACCCCCGAGGATTTAATTAACTCAAGTTCCTGCCTAGGTACTGGGTACATAGGCTTCAGGTGTTGTCCATCATCAGCAACCCTTAACTCAAGTCCATCAAACCCAAACCTCCTAGTCCTCTCAAGAACCTCACTTAACGTTAACTCAGGGTAGGCTAAACTAGTGAAGGCTAGTTTCATATTATGTACACCTGATTAAGCGGCAGCTTAATGGCTTGCCCAGTGTTTGATGATAAGTATATTGCCTTAATTATCTCAAGGCTCCTCATACCCTCATAGCCATTTATCGGGAAGTCCCTGTCCTCACGTAGCGCGTTAAGGAAATCCCTCAGGAGGGTTTTATGGAGGTTCTCAGTCTGGGTTAACGTATCCCTCTTAGCCTCAGGGTTAATTCTCTGAACCCCACCCTGGTTTGTTGCTAATAATGTGATTAACCTATCGTTAATCTCCAATTGTCCCTCAGTCCCATACACTCTTATTATCCTGAACTGGAAGTTACTCGGCTGCGTTGACACTGACGCTGCCAATGAACCTAAGGCGCCGTTCCTGTACCTTAATGCTGCAACAGCCGTATCCTCCACTGTTATTGATGGGTGTGAGGCGTTTACGTAGAAGCCGACAACATCACTCACGTCACCGCCAAACCAGTACATTAAGTCCACAGTGTGTATGCCTTGATTAGTTAAGGCCCCTCCACCCTCTGTTTCCCACATGCCCCTCCAACTCCTGGCTAATTCATCCCTATTGTAGTAGTTCTTCTCATCCCTCCACCACATCATTTTAGCCTCAACCAGGAACACTTTACCTAATCCTCCACTACTGATTATTGACTTAGCCTTGGCAATATCAGGGGCGTACCTTTCCTGGAAGATTACACCGAGTTTAACGTGGTTTCTCTCAGCCTTCATAACCATTTCCCTAGCCCCAGCCAGCGTGACGGCCATAGGCTTCTCAACTATTACATGCTTATGATACTCCATTGCGTACATGGCTTGAGGGGCATGTAAGTATGATGGGGTGGCTATGGTGATTACATCAACATCAGGGTCCTTCACCAAGTCATCCAATGTGTAGTATGCTTTAGCCCCAAGTTGCTTACCAAGTTCATCGGCCCTAGCCTTAATTTGATCAACAACCGCAGTTAACTTAATCCACCCAGTCTCCTGCTCCAACTCCTTAATGGCTCTTGCGTGAACAACCCCAATAGCCCCCAGTCCAACAACACCAACACCCACTTTACCGGGCATACTAATGATTAGCTTATTCGCTTTAAAGCATTATTCAGTAGATAAAAGTTCACCTAATTCTAATACCTAGCGTTTGTAGCATAGTATTGGTGAAAAGTCGTTAGATTATATTTATTAAAGCGGGACTGTTATGATTTAAACTGAGGTAGCATGTTTAAAATCGGTGTAATATCTGATGAGGTTTCCCAAGACCTTGAACACGCTCTTAAGGTTATTTCGGAACTAGGGGCAACCCACGTTGAGATTAGGGATCTTTGGGGACGGAATGTTTCTCAATTATCCGACTCGGAGATTACTGAGGTACGTAACCTAGCTAGGAAGTACGGCTTAGAGGTATCTAACTTGGATTCATTCATATTTAAAATATACATTAATGATTCTGAATCCCATAAGAAGCACATTAACGTTTTAAGGAGGGTTATTGAACTATCTAAGAGACTTGACTTAAAGTACACTAGGATATTCACGTTCTGGTGGCAGGGGGAATTAGGCAACTACTTGAATCAATTAATTGAACTTTTCCAACCAGCAGTGGAGCTGGCGGAGAGGGAGGGTGTTTACCTTGTTGTTGAAAATGAGTACAGTTGCATAGTAGGAACAGGTAAGGAGGCCTATGAATTCATTAATAGGCTTGGAAGTAGGTACGTAAGGGTGCTTTGGGATCCAGGTAACGCTTTCTTCGCAAGGGAAACCCCATACCCACATGGGTATAGTGCCGTGAAGGACTTAGTAATGCACATTCATGTTAAGGATGCTGCAGTGGAGAATGGGCACTACGCCTGGAAGCCAATAGGGGGTGGTATGATTGATTACCGTGGCCAATTCAAGGCACTTCTCGATAACGGGTATGATGGTGTTATCTCCCTAGAAACACACTACGTGCCACCCAGTGGCAGTAAGGAGGAGGGGACCAGGGAGTCGTTTAACGGTATTGTTAAAATACTGAGAGAACTTGGAGTCGCCGAGAAGGTACTTAACTTTAGGAGGTAATGAATGAAGAGGGTAAGTGTTTTTAAATCAAATTCCCTCCTAGCTTACTGTGCTCAGTATGTTTCTTAGGTTCTTTATACTTACCTTAACCGTCTCAATGGGTGGCTTGTATGGGTATTCTTCATTCTCAATTATAAGCCACTCAGTGCCCCCATACTTCCTTAATGCACTTAGGATTTCTGGCCAGTTTAATTCACCTTCACCAACAGCCACATTATACCCCTTAGCCTTCGAGTAATCCTTAACGTGGACGCTCACTATCCTACCACTATACCTCTTAATCAACTCAACGATATCACTATTACTTAACCCAGCCCTATATGCGTGGCCTATATCAATTTGGGCAATAACACTGTTATCAGTGTTACTGAAGACTAGGTGGAATGGTAGTTCACCCTCAATTGGTTGGAATTCAAGCCAGTGATTATGGTAACCAGTCCTCATACCGTAGGACTTCAAAATCCTTGATAAGTCATTAAGCATGCTGGCGAACTTCAACCAACCAGCCCTACCCCTCCTCCACTCCTCAGGTATACCGGGTATTATTAGGTTCCTATTCCAGAGTAACCTATTGTACTCAATAGTCCTATTAAGCTCATCACCAATGAAACTATTAACGCCTAGGTGAGCCCCAGCAACCTCTAAGCCAACCTTATCTAGGAATTCCCTCCACTCCAAGGCAGACTTACTGTAGAAGCCGGCGAACTCAACACCATCGAAGCCAGCCTCAGCAACAGCCTTAACTGTGCCGAATGGGTCCTTAGGCATATCATCCCTAAGTGAGTATAATTGAAGCGCAATCCTTAAACCAGCCACATTCACCACCCCATGGAGTCAAGTATTGACTGAGGAATACTAATCCTCTCCTCCCTACCACTCTCAGCAGACTTGTAAATAGCCTCAATTATAGCCACATCCAGTAACCCCTGCTCACCAGTACAGGCTGGGTAAGGAGCCTTCGAGGCACCCTTAGTTATAGCATCAATGAATGCCCTATCCTCCTGCGCATAAGCTGACTGCTGTTGCCCTATTAATGGTGTTGATGTTATGAACTCCTCATCAATACTATGAATGTAGCTTAACGACCCACCCTCATAATGTATGCCTCCCTCAGTACCTATTATTGCTACTTCATGCCTATCCTCCTTAATGTAGGTTGCCCAAGTAGCCTCAATGTACATTGTTAAGTCACCCTCAAACTTAACGAGACCCATGGCGAAGTCCTCAACATCCATTGGTGCAGTGTAGGCGAATTGAGAAGTCATTGGTACTGGGTAATTCATCCTCATGTACGCCTTATCAGGGAAGGCTGAGTAAACCTTACCAACCACTGAAACTGGCTTAGGGAAGTTGGTCATGAACATTGTTGCATCAATAGTGTGCACCCCAATATCCCACATGGGTCCACCACCGGAGTACTTCCTCTGGAGGAATGTTACAGTGGATGGTATACCCCTCCTCCTAAGGTGAAGAGCCCTAATGTGGTATATTTTACCAAGCCTACCGTTAGTAATGAACTTCCTACCCACTTGAACACTCCTCTCAAACCTCATGTGGTGCCCAACCATGAGTACCCTCTGTCTCCTCCTAGCAGTCTCAACCATCCTAACAGCCTCATCAAGGCTTATTGCCATTGGCTTCTCAGTCAACACGTGAGCCCCATTCTCAAGGGCATCAATGGCTACTGGAGCATGTAGTGCATTTGGTGTTGCTATAACGACAGCATCCAAAGCCTCCTTAGCAAGCATCTCCTTATAGTCCGTGTAGAAGTTAAGCTTAAACTTCTCAAGGAATTCAGCAACACGAGCCTTATCCACATCAGCACACGCAGCCAATTTAACATTAGGTATTTGAGCCAGGTTAGGCGCGTGAGCGCCCTGAACAATACCACCACAACCCACGAAACCAACCCTCACAACCTGAGGCGCAACAGACCCGGATGACATATTTATCTGAGGCTTGAACTGGGATGCTGCTTATTAAGTATTACCTCTTATTCTTTAAGGGTAAGGTATCATTATTAAATCATTAAGCGTAAACTTATAATGCAGGTAACTTTTATAAATTAGCTTAGTTAACCTCTTCAAGATTAGTATGGAATATGTTAACTTAGGTAATACTGGTTTGAAAATATCAAGAATATGCCTTGGTGCCATGCAGTTCGGTAATACGGCACCATGGATGGTTGAACTTGAGGATGCTAGGAAGATTTGGAAGAAGGCTTGGGACCTTGGCATCAACTGTATTGACACGGCTAACGTCTACTCTAGGGGTAGGAGTGAGGAGATTGTTGGTGAGTTGGTTAAGGGTATGAGGGAGGATGTTGTTATAGCGACTAAGGTTTTTGGGCAGATGGGTAATGGTCCTAATGATAGGGGTTTGTCTAGGAAGCATGTTATGAGGCAGATTAGTGATTCTCTTAGGAGGCTTGGTACTGATTATGTTGACTTGTATCAGATTCATAGGTGGGATTATGAGACGCCAATTGAGGAGACACTATCCACACTAACAGACCTAGTACACCAAGGAAAAGTAAGATACATTGGAGCATCAAGCATGTGGACATGGCAATTCGCGAAAGCCATATACACAGCCGAAATGAAGGGTTACGAGAAGTTCGTAAGCATGCAAAACGTCTACAACCTACTTTACAGGGAGGAGGAAAGGGAAATGATACCATTCTGCAAGGCTCATGGAATAGGCATAATACCATGGAGCCCAACCGCAGCAGGCATATTATCAGGTAAGTACTATAAGGATGGTAAGATAGTGGTACCGGAGACTGAAACTAGGGTTAGGCCAGGTAGTGGCGACTACAGGATTTACGTGGAACCACCTGAGAATGCTGAAATTCTTAAGAGGGTAATTGAGGTCGCTAAGAATAAGGGCGCTACACCAACTCAAATAGCCTACGCCTGGCTACTGCATAAGGGTGTTACAGCACCAATAATAGGCACCACTAAGCCTGAGCACGTGGAGGAGGCTGTCGGCGCCATTGGGATAAAGCTTACTGATGATGAGATAAAGTACCTTGAGGAACCATATAAACCAAAGCCAGTCTTCGGCCATAGGTAAGTCACTTAGATAAATCCCTATAAAATCTGTTTTTCAAACTCAACCCTTCCTGCTAATAATGCATACTTTTCATTAATCTTATGAATTATTAGGGGATTAGTCAGTAGCTGAATATTTCATCTTCCTTAAACCAATGGCTTATCTCCCTCTTAGCCTCCTCAGGGCTGTCACTAGCATGCACAATATTCCTTATAGCCCTCTTCTCCCTATTAGCTAAGTCAGGGCTGTCCACTGAGTAATCTCCTCTAATTGTTCCCGGCTCCGCTTTATAGGGTAATGTATTACCTACCAGTTTCCTGACAACCTCAACTGCGTGATTGCCTTCAACAACCATGAGAACTATAGGTGACTCAGTCATGTAGTCCACTAGCCATTTCTTAACTAATTTACCGATCTCAACAGGATCATCTGTGCCTAACTCAACCTTCGCATCAATCCCCATCTCCTTATAACTATTAAGCGTTTTATTGCCAACGCTCCTGAACCAATCAACGTTGCTTGGGTAAAAACCCTCAATCTTCTCCCTACTTGCCCAAGCCATCTTCATAGCCACTATTTTGAGGCCTACTTTCTCAAGCCTCAAAATAACCTCACCCACTAACCCCCTCCTTACACCATCAGGCTTAACTATGACGAGGGTCCTCTCAATGGCCATAGGCGTCATTACCCATACCCCTTTAAAGTGTTTCCGCATGTTAGGAGGGATTAGCTTTAAGGTACTGTTACCTATCCGCCTCAGGTGGGAAGTACCCCCATGAACCGTATATTGACGGTAGGTCCATTAGCCTATACCCCCTTAAACTCTCCATGAATGGCCTAAGGTTATACCAAGATGGGGTAATCATCCTAAGCCTGTAGGGTACATTAGACTTGCCGTCGCTAACTAGAGAGTACAATAATGTTCCTCTGGCTGCTTCAGTAAGCGTAGTTGCCTCCCCCTCAGGTAGTGTTAAGCCTATCAGTAGCCTGAATAGGTAATTCCTAATGTCCTTAGCCACCTTCTCCCTCTCCTTAGGTGGTACCCTGGCCATCAGCTTATTACCTATTACTGGCCCCTCGGGAATGTTCTTAACAGCCTGCCTTATTATATTGAGGCTCTGCCTAATCTCCTCAACCCTCACTAGGAACCTTGAATATGCATCACCCTCATCAGCCACAGGGATCTCCCACTCTAACTGATCATAAACAGCATATGGCCTCGCCTTCCTACTATCATACTCAACACCACAGGCCCTTAGGAATGGGCCAACTGCCCCCAGTTTAATGCACTGGTCCTTGGTTAAGACACCCACGTCCTTCATCCTGCTTATTGTGACAGGATTCTTAGTGAATATTGTGCCTAATTCATCGATCTTCTTCTCAATGAAGAAGGTCATGTTGTAAACGTACCTTAAGGTATCTGGGTGAACATCCCACCTCACGCCACTGGGTATTACAAAGGATATTGTTATCCTAGCCCCAGTCATCCTGGCTAAGGCATCTGTTATGAATTCCCTTAGGCCAAAGCCCCACATGTAGCCTGTTGAATGGCCAAGGAAAACGGCTAATATTCCCGTATCGTAAAGGTGATCACCTATCCTGCTTAACTCATCCATAATAACCCTCAGGTACTGGGCTCTTGGGGGTACGTCTAATTGGCCTAATTCCTCAATGGCCCTAACGTAACCATGATCCATTATTGATGACTCAGCTATTGTAGGGCGCTCCACAAGCGGTATATTATGCACGAAAAGCCTGGTTTCAGCAAGCTTCTCCACAGCCCTATGTACGTAACCCGGGTCCGGTATTGCCTCAACAATGTAGTCACCCTTTAACCTTAGGATAATCCTCATGTGCCCACTACCTGGGTGGGCTGGGCCAATTAAGACGAGGTACTCATCTGACTTATAAGCCTCCTCAACCATGTTCTTGGGAATAGGTAGGAAGAGTGACTTAACCTCGGTAGGCACTTCTACTGGTACGTCAATTGATACTTCACGCTCAGCCACATTAATCACCTCTCCACCACAACCCCCTTAAGCGAGGGGATTCTATACTCCTTCCTAAGTGGATACTTCACAGGTGTATCTGGGTCTAGGATGAAGTTACTCCCCATCCATGGGTTACCGTCAAACCAGACGCCGAATAAGTCATGTAGTTCCCTTTCCTGGTAATCAGCACCAGGGTAAACGTCAATTATTGAGGGTACCTTAGCCTCATCCCTAGGTACATCGAAGTATAGTGTTAGTAGGACTGATTGCAGCTCCTTACTTGAGTACGAGCCAAGCACATACTCCATCCTAAAGACCCCGGCGTTAATTAGGTCTATTACGTTAATTGACTTTATGTGATCGAAGCCCAGTTTAAAGGCTGAGAGTACCGCATCCTTAAGGTGGCTCTGGTTATTCAACATGATGCATAGGTCGTTAATACCCCTTATAGCGGCGTTTTTAACACCATCCTTCAATGATTCCTTAAAACCGTCAATTAACTTCTGCCCAAGCTCCCACTTAATGTTGGCTGCTGGTTTGCAGACATTAATGTCCTTAATTAGCTCGAACTCAATCCTGTGAGGTGGATTAGGGGGTCTTTGTGGTTTATCGGGCTTCAGTACCTTAGTTAGGTCAATTGGGTTTGGCCTTATATTGGGCTTAGCTTCCTTACCCTCAATCTTATTCTGAACCATCCTAATGGCCCTAATCACTGCCTCAGGGGTTGGTGGGCAACCCATAACCCAAGCATCAACAGGTATAATCTCATTAACCTTAACAACATGGTACGAATTCCAGAAGACGCCCCCCTCCATTGCGCATGAGCCCATGGCTATAACGAACTTAGGGTAAGGCATCTGCTCATAAGCAGTCTTAACAACCTTAGCCATCTTCCTAGTTACAGTACCCTCTATTACTATTGAGTTCGTTTGCCTAGGCCCAAATATGGGTAGGAACCCCCACCTCTCAGCGTCATAACCGGGGGCTGAGGTGTGCGCGAACTCCACTCCACAGCATGCTGTCACCAGGTGGGCTGGCCATATTGAGAATTTCGTCCCCCAACTCGCTAATGAATCCGGTAGTAGTTTAATATCCATTCCAATGGACTTTAACGTTATCTTCAGCGTATTAACAGTTGTATCACCCATAATTATCCACAACCTATTGGACTTGTTACGTTTTTAAAAATTACTATTCACCGCTTCTGTTTAAAATAACTCTACGGGGGGCCTCATAGGCCATGTACTTTACGTCATTGTAGGCTACGTATATTAACGGGGAGTAAGTCACAATGAAGGTTATGAAGAGAAGCACGTAACCCATGTTGAAGGGGCTCGTGAACGCTATTGATAATGCAAGCAGAAGCGCTGCAATCGGTTCTACCGTCAGAAACATGAGTAGGAAGCCAACGTACTGCATTGGTAGGGTACTCCTTACAGGTCCTACTGGTACATTACCAGCCTCAAACCTCATAACCTTAACCGGATTAGTTAACCTAACTTTAATTATCCTCCTAATGAGTAGTATTAACCCATCCACCACCAATCCTATGAATACTAGGAAAAGTACAGCCGCTAACGCACCCCAGTAGGCCATATTCATGGCCCCTAGGCTTAGTATTTATGCTTTACCCTCCATCTTAAAGGGTGAGGCTCAACTGTAATAGTATAAAAATAGTATAAAATAGGTTTGCCTAATTACCCCTATGCGTCAGTATCCAGTAGCCTTAATTCATGGGTCTAAGGATCCTGAGTACATTAGTGATGTTGACGAGTTCTTTAAGAGACTTGGCATTAGTTACGTTTTCCTTCTAGGCCATGGTGACGGTACTATACCTGGTTCCTTCCCATTCTTCCTAAACTGGGGTAAGGATTACGAGAATGCATTAAGGGTAGCTGACCATGCGCTTAACCCATTATTAAGTATTGGGGAGTTCATTAATGGTCTTAAGGATTATTTACCAAAAACACTGGTGATGCATGGGTCCAATGAGGCTAAGGCCCTTAAAGGCATTAATGCGCTTAAGGAGGCTGGTTTCGAGGTTAGGCTACTTACCGGTGAACCCAACGTGTACTCAATGAATTGCCCAAGTGAAGCCTACTTACTATTCCTCTTCAGGGGAGTTATCGTTAGGAAGGCTACAGACATTATTAAGTCTAGGTGCCCTAGGACTAGGTTAAGTGGCCCCTTATCCTCAGAGCCTTGGTTCCCAAGCCTTATCCTCAGGATCCTTAAGTCTACTGGGCTCCTAGACTAAAGGGCCTTGGTAAGAGTTCACTCAGCCTAAACCTCTTAACACCATTCCGTGAATCAACGTAAACCTCCTCAACGTTGAATTCGGCCATAACCTGTAGACAGGCACCACAGGGGTATGTTTCATCATGGTTCGAGGTCACGACCACTGCCTTAATCCTCCTATAGCCCTCCGTGACTGCCCTAAATATTGCAATCCTCTCAGCGCACACCGTTAAGCCGTATGATGAATTCTCAACATTAACCCCAGGGTACATTTCACCATTACTCGTAATCGCCACTGCGGCAACCTTAACACCTGAGTAGGGGGAGTAGGAGTTCCTTAGGTATGACCTAGCTAACTGAACAGCCCTATTAATAACCTCCTCCATGGCTTAATTAATGGGGTTGGAGTTTAAAAGAAGTTAGGTTTAGTTTAAGTAAGTTCAATTCCCTTAGTCTCCTTAGATAATAAGGCAGAGGCAAATATCATTAACTCACCTATTATTATGAATATGCCCCAATACAGGTAGAAGGATGGGTTACTTATGGTTGAGATAAGGAGTAGAAGCGCTGTGCTCCAATTACCCACTATGAAGCCACCGTTGAATGAAAAGCCCACTCCAGTGCTCCTAACATCAGTGGAGAACTTTTCAGATAAGTAAGCTGGAATTACACCATATACGCCAGTGGTTAGGAAGGCTATTAGACTTGCTAAAGCCATTGTTCCATAAAAGCCGTAGGCGTGAGTAAGGATAAGGTACGTCACCGGTATTGAAGCAATCACTGCAGCTACTGAGAAGATGATCATGGTTAACCTCCTACCTATCATATCACTAATGAAGCCTGACGTCAGGTAACCCAACAATGATATTAATATTGATACTATGACAACGTAGAGGAAGTAGGGGAATTTTAGGAAATTGTGGTATGAGAGTACTGTTGGGTAGAAGCCCAGCGTTAAGCCGTAAACCCAAGCTATCCCAGTCATAGCCAACACTCCTGTTAATGCTCCGAGCCTATACGCTGGGTTTCTTAATATGGTTGTGAATGGAGCCTTATTAATGCCCCTCTCCTTACTAACCCTCTCCCACATTGCTGATTCAGGCATTGAAAGCCTAACAATTAAGCCTACTATGGCTGGTATTAAGCCTATCCAAAACATCCACCTCCACCCAATCTGCGTGAATGATGAGGATGGTATAATATAGTGAAGGCTGAGGTAAATTAATGCAGCCAGCGTGTACCCTATTGGGTAACCACTTTGGAGGAATGCACCCCATGCACCCCTCCTCTCCCTATCAACCGACTCAACTAGAATGGCGGCGCTATTCCCATACTCACCCCCAGCAAATGTACCTGTTATAATCCTGAAGATGAATAATAGAACTGGTGCCAATACGCCTACTTGATCATAGGTGGGTAGGAAGCCCGTGGCGAAGACTATTAGGCCTAGTCCAGTTAATGTTATGACCATGGTGTTCCTCCTACCAATCCTATCCCCAAGCCTACCGAAGATTACACCGCCAATTGGCCTAAAGACGAAGGTAGTAGTGTATATGCTCCATGTACCCACTATGGCTAACCCATACTTGGCTGGGAAGAAGACATCAGCCATAACAGGCACTAGGAGGAACATCATGCTTAAGTCGAAGGCATCCATAATCCAGCCAACCAGTGAACCAACGTAAACCCTCCTAGCAATACTAGTCTCCCTAACCCAGGTACTCATGAAGCTGGAGCAAAGTGAGTTCACTTTATAAATCCTTTCAAGTGAACGAGGGACTTAGTTATGGGAAATAAATAATGATGAAGTGAACCACCTAACACCCTTACTAAGGCGTGTTTTTAAAGCCCAATGCCTTCCCCACACTATGGATCCTAAGTTGGCTGCCGCTAAGGCTGCGCTTAAGTACGTTGAAAGCGGGTATGTGGTTGGTGTTGGTTCAGGTTCCACAGCATTGGTCTTCCTCAATGAGTTAGCTGAGGCTATTAAAGGTGGTTTAATATCAAACGTGAGGCTTGTGGCCACTTCCACTGAAACTGAGTATGAGATCGTTAGGTTAGGGCTTGGGGAACTGCTTAGGTACCCCTGGCAGGTTAATGGAATCACCGTCGCAGTGGATGGTGCCGATGAGGTTGATGAGGGTAAGAACCTTGTGAAGGGTGGGGGTGGGGCTTTAACTAGGGAGAAAATTATTGACTATTGGGCTGATGAGTTCATAGTGATTGTTGATGAATCGAAACTGGTGGATAAGGTGCCTAGTAGGCACCCAATACCAATTGAGGTAGTGCCCTACGCCTGGCCCATGGTTAAGGCTAAGCTTGAGAAGGAGTACGGTGGCTCAGCGGAGTTAAGGTACTCCTCAAGTAAGAGGGGGCCTGTGGTCACTGATAACTGCAATTACGTAATTGACTATAGGCCTAGTTTAAGGATTGAGCCAAGTGAAGGTGAGAGGATTATTAAGGGTATTCCAGGCGTTGTTGAGGTTGGCTTATTCAATGGGCTTAAGGTTTCCAGGGTTATTGTAGGTAAGAGTGATGGTTCGGTTTACGAGTTTAAGTAGGCTTCAACCGCATAGTTAAATACTTAAGTAGCCAACGTTAACCAATGAGGAGGGTTGTAGTAGCCGTAACGGGGGCCTCAGGTGTAATATATGGCTTAAGACTCCTTGAACACCTTAGGAGGGTTAATGATGTGGAGGTTCACCTAGTTGTTTCCAAGTCAGCTTCTAAGGTTCTCCAGCATGAGTTGGGTTTAGGCGTAGGTGACTTAGTTAAACTAGCCCATAGGGCCTATGATGATGGGGAACTTGATGCACCAATAGCCAGTGGTTCATTTAACTTTCAGGCAATGGCAATAGCACCCTGCTCAATGAAGACGCTTGCCGCTATAGCCCATGGTTACGCATCCAACTTAATCACCAGGGCGGCTGATGTCGCCCTTAAGGAGAGGAGGAGGTTAATACTGTTGATTAGGGAAGCCCCCTATAGCCTAATTCACATTAGAAACATGGAGCTAGTTACCCAAGCTGGGGCTATAGTAATGCCCGCTAGCCCACCATTCTACGGTAAGCCAAGGACAATAGATGACTTGGTTAACGCAGTGGTGGGTAGGGTAATTGCCCTTATGGGCATTGAGAATAACCTTTACCCCATATGGGGTGGTTAATCACTTAGTGTTAGTTGGGGTATTATGGACTAGGTTCCTTATCCTAGTCACTATACTATTATTCCTAGCCTCCCCCAACGCCGCATCAAACCTACTACCCAACTCCCTAATTGTTTCACCAATCTCCCAGGGAAATATTATCCAGGCCGTTGCCTCCCCAGCGTAGTAGTTGGGCCTAAACCTTGTCCACGGCTTAATCATTAGTGTTGCTGTCCTAATCTCAATAGCCCCCTGCTCCTTCAGGTAATTGTAGGCGACTGATAGTGTCGTACCTGTATCTGAAACATCATCAACAAGCAGTATTCTCAAACCCTTAACGCTAACCGGCAGTGGTTGAGCTATCCTTGCCTCCTCCCCTCGATCATTAATCCCCCTGTAGAGCTTAACCTCTATGGAAGTCATGTTACCTATCCCAAGTATGTCCTCAATTATTTTAGCTATAACAACCCCTCCTCTAGCCACCCCTACTACTATGTTTGGCTTATAGTTATCTTTCACTATTGATTCAGACACCTTAATGGTTAAATCCATCACATCATCCCACGACAAATACTTAAATTCTACCATTAAATTCATTTTACTTAACCCCTTATAAACCTTACTCTCCCAATACCCTAATACATATTAAGTTAAGCCTAAGTGAATACCCACGTTTAAAGCGATTTTATAAAGGCTGCACCGAAACTTACGTGTGAGGATCCTGATCCATGCGCGTAATTCAAGGTTATATGAGCCTAAGGACAGGGTTAGGTTAATGAACCTCTTAAGGAATTTAGGCCTAGGCATAATTAATGTTAGGGTGGCTTCAAGTCACGTTGAAATTGATGTAAATTCTGACGACTTGGATAAGCTAGCCTTAATAGTAAGTGAGGCTGTTGGACCAGTCTTAAGTATAGTTAACTTAAGTAATGAGAATAAGCCCAATGACCCATTTAGGGCCTTCGTGTTTTTATTCAATGAAGAGAGGTTTTGGGAAGCCCATGAGGTTCTCGAACCAACCTGGAGGGTAAGTAGGGATGTTAATGTTCAAGGATTAATAGTTGCTGCCGCATCCTTCGTAAAGATTCAGGAGAATTACGTTGAGTCTTTCCTTAAGTTAGCTAAGAGAGCCTTAGGCATGATAACAGTTAACCGAATTGACTGCATCGATACCTTAAAATTCAAGGAGGAGTTAAGGGCATCATTAAGCACCCTTAAGCCCTTTAAGGCTAGGTGCATTGCTTAAAGACTTAAATACGCAGGCAAGTCCACTCAACGTGGCCATTTACAGGAAGACTCATTGGACCAGTGAGGTTAAACCTGAACTGGATGGTAAGGAGGTTACCTTATCCGGCTGGGTTTGGGAAATTAGGGATGTGGGTAGGATAAAGTTCATAATGCTGAGGGATAGGGAAGGTGTTGTTCAGGTCACGGTTAAGCGTTCATCAGTTAATGATGAAACTTGGGATACCGTTTCTAAGCTTTCTAAAGAGGACGTAGTAAGCGTTAGGGGCATTGTTAGGGCAAGTAAAGTGGCTAAGACCGGCGTGGAAGTTGAGCCTATTGAAGTTAAGCTACTTAATAAAGCTAATCCGCTTCCAATAGATATTTGGGGTAATGTTGATGAGACTATGCTTGACCTAAGGCTAAGGTATAGGACAGTTGACCTTAAACGCAGAAGTAATGTAGTACTCTTCAAGGCTTTGAGTGAAGTTGTTAGGGCAATGCGCGCAACCCTCTACAGTCACGGCTTCATAGAGGTCTTCACACCCAAGATAATAGCAACAAGTACTGAGGGTGGTGCGGAATTGTTCCCTGTCCAGTATTTTGAGCGGACAGCCTACCTGGCTCAAAGCCCCCAGTTGTATAAGGAGGAGTTAACCGCCAGCCTAGAGAGGGTTTTTGAAATTGGACCAGCCTATAGGGCTGAGAAACATGACACCACCTACCACGTTAACGAGTTCATCTCAGTTGATGCTGAGGCGGCATTCATGAATTACAGGGATGTTATGGGCATCCTTGAGGATGTTGTTGTGGAGTCTTATAGGGCTACAGTAGGCCTACTGGGTCAAATTGGCCGTGAGGTGAAGGTTCCATCTAAGCCCTTTAAGGTGATTACCTATGATGATGCGTTAAGCATGCTTGATAAGGAGGGGATTAAGGTTAAGTGGGGTGATGATGTGCCTAAAGAGGGGCTAGAGGCCTTAAGTAAATTAATTGGGGAACCATTCTTCATAATTCACTTCCCCACCATGCTTAGGGCGTTTTACACGAAGCCTATTGAGGGTGATGAATCTAGAAGCGAGTCCTTCGACCTAGTCATAGACGGCATGGAGGTTACCTCAGGATCCACCAGGATACATGATAAGAAGGAACTCGAGAACGCTATGAAGGCCAGGGGCCTTAACCCAGACAATTTCTCAACACACCTGGAGATCTACGGCTGGGGCATGCCTCCGCACGCTGGCTGGGGTCTTGGACTCTACAGGCTAATGATGGTTATGGCTGGGGTCAGAAACATTAGGGAAGTGATACTATTCCCAAGGGATAGGTATAGGTTATCGCCTTGACCGTTTGTCTCTGCGCTTTCATTTTATCATGATTGGGTGTAGGGACTTAGCCCTCAGTATCTTAACTCAATCTATTAATGAAGCAGCTAGGCTTCATTACTGGGGATGCAGAGTGAATGAAATGGTGATTTAACTGTAAAGTAACTATCTTAGGAGTAGTGCTACTAAACCTCAGGTAACGTAACCCTTACTTCACTGCCTTTGCTTGCTGATTCGTATACTGCGTCTATTATTGAGTGTATTATTATGCTTTGATAACCTGTAGTTGGTGGTTCCTTATTCTGGGTCACCGACTCTATGAAGGCTTTAACCATTTCAAGAGCCATATCTACATTACCCAGTATTGGCTTCGTGTCATATAGGAAATTACTGGTTCTACTGTGGAGGCTAATGTCAGTAATTGCCTCATGACCCCTGCCCTCTAATCCACCTTTATCACCAAGCACTCTATACACTCCTACTTCACCCACATGCGATACGTTTGCCGCCCAACCAACCTCAATAATCATTGAGGCCCCATTCTCAAACCTAACAAAGCCTACTGCGTAGTCCTCGAGCTCAAACTTACTTGGGTCCCATGAACCCCAGTTGAACTTAACCTCCTCAGGGTTTCTACCGAACTTAGTGTAGGTGGCTCCGCTCACTGTAATTGGCTTGGGGAATCCTAATAGGGATAGCAGGTTATCCAGTATGTAGCAGCCTATATCCAGTAAAGCCCCTTTACCACCTGATAACTCCTTATCAATGAATGTTGGTACACCCGGAATACCCCTCCTCCTAACTAGGTAACCGTAAGCTAAGTAAGGTTCACCAACCATACCCAGGTTCATTACCTCGGTCCCGAACTTGAGGGCTTGAGAGAACCTAGACCAGTACCCAACCATAAGTATCTTACCCTTAGCCTTAGCGGTTCTAACAACGTCAACAACCTCATTTAAATTAGCCCCAAGTGGCTTATCTACTAGAACGTGAACACCCTTACTTAAAACCTCTTTAGCAATCCTGGCGTGAAGACCAGTGGGTGTGACTATACTGACTGCATCAGGGTTCTCCTTCTCAATCATCTCCAAGTAATCAGTATAATACTTAACCTTAAACTCATTACCAACAGCCTCGGCCCTCTTAGGATTAACATCAGCAATGGCCACGACCTCAACGTTAGGTAACTTAGTGTAGGGGATTAGGTGCCTACCCCTGCCATGACCACCAACACCGATGACCCCAACCTTAACTTTCCCCATGAATATAGAGGAACTGCGTCTATTTTAAAGTATGTTGGCAATGCTGCATGGTTACTCACCCATGTCCTCTCCTGGTTTTTCACAGAATTTATTGACGCTATGGTAGTAGTAATGTTAAATTTCCTGGTTCAGGTGAAATTTAATGAGGAGAGTCTAAGGATTCACAGTTGTTGCCTATTCTATGTATATTCCTGTTGTTTGTATTTTGTGTTTTATGCTTTCCCTCT
>NZ_JAGDXD010000046.1 GCF_023256255.1 Caldivirga sp.
TTGCTAAGGCCAGGAAGATTCGACAGAATAATATACGTACCACCACCAGACAAGGAAGCTATATTGGAGATCTTTAAGGTACATACTAAGCATATTAAGCTTTCAAGTGATGTTAATGTGCAGGAGTTGGCGGACTCCATTAGGGTTGAGTCAATTGGGAAAGCCTTAACGCAGCTTAATATTAAGGCTCATGAATTTAAGTCAAAGGTTACTGAGGCAGTTGAGTCAGCATTATCGGAGTTGGAGAATAGTGAGGTTAAGCAGGGTGATAAGGCTAAGTTAATTGAGGCTTTGAACAATGTGAAGTCCATGCTAAGTAATGGTGAGTTCAAGGGTAATAGGGGGTTAAGGGTAATGGTTGATGTTGCCAAGGCATTAGCTGATATATTTGAAACCGCGAACCTAGGGCAAGTTGACGGTGGGCTTGAATCCCTTAGGGAGTTTAAGCTTTACGCGTCCCTATATACTGGCGCTGACATAGCTGCCATCGTCAGGGAAGCATCAATGATGGCGTTAAGGGAAGCTATAACCTCAACAAAGACGCCATCTGACGTTGCAGTAACCATGAGGCACTTCCAAATAGCCTTCCAGAGGGTTCAACCATCATTAAGTGTTGAGGTGCTTAGAAAGTATGATGAGATGTCCAGAATGCTGAGTAGAGTAATCAGAGGTCTTTAATCTCACTATAACTTACCTTAACCTGAAATTTACCCTAAATACTGCTTTATGTCCTCCAGGTAGCGTAATGCTTTAAAGTAAATATGCTATAGGGTTTGAGGGGTGGTTTTATTGCCAGGTACGCAGTGATAGGTTTAGGTAAAATAGGTACGGCAATAGCTAAGGCTCTAATAAAGACTGGTGTTAATGCGCGCGATGTTGCTGGTTCAGTTAGGAGTGAGCATGGGTTAAAGAGGGCGCAGGTTGAGTTACCGAGCGTTTATGTAACACTTAGTAATAGGGAGATTGTTAAGGATGCTGAAGTTGTAGTCCTAGCGGTTAAACCAAGGCAGGTAATTGACGTGATTAATGATGTTGCTGAACTCCTTGATGAGAATAAGTTAATGATTTCAGTGGTTGCTGGTCTATCAACAAAGATACTGGGTAACCTCACTAAGGCTAGGGTAGTTAGGGCTATGCCTAATATATCAATCCTAGAGGGTTCAGGTGTTACCGCAGTTTCAAGAGGACCTAGGGCCACTGATTCTGACATTGAATTCACATGTGGCCTATTTAATTCGGTTGGTAAATGCTACATTGTTAATGAGGAGTATTTAAACGCGGTAACGGCGTTAAGCGGCTCTGGGCCAGCCTACGTAGCCATGATTGTCGAGGCGCTTTGGGAGGCTGGAATACTGGTTGGTTTACCATCAGACTTAGCTTGGAGTCTCTCAATAGATGTGATTGAATCTGGGGCTAAGCTATTGAATTCTAAGAAGCCCTGGGAAATAATTAGTGACGTAGCAACTCCAGGTGGTGTAACTATAAGTGGGATAAAGTTCGCTGAGGAAAGGGGACTTAAGGGATTATTAATGGGTATTATTGAGTCAGCGTACAGGAGGAGTATGGATGTTCAGAAGATTATTGAGGACACCATAGAGGTTAACATGGGTAAACTGAAAAAGTAAAGGAATCTTTTACTAATTAGGGAAAAATTTAAAAACAATGATAAATTATTTTATTGCCTAATCAATAAAATAATCCCAACTAGGTTTAATAATTGTAAGAAGAGTTTGCCTAAGAAACCACGTAAGCTATGTTTTAAAACTCCCCCTTGCAAACACTTAATATGCCGTATGACGTACCATATGTGCCATCCCCGGAGGTTGTGGTAAGAAGAATGCTGCAGGTAAGTGGAGTAAGACCTGGTGAGGTTGTTTATGACCTTGGATGTGGTGATGGCAGAATAGTCGTAATGGCCGCTAAGGAATTTGGAGCAAGGGCAGTTTGTGTTGAAATCAGGAATGATCTTTATGAACAAACCCTCAGAAGAATTAAGGAACTTAACCTCGATAATGTTGTTAAGGTTATTCACGGTAACTTCTTCGAAGTACCAATAGAGGACGCTGATGTGGTAACAATGTATCTCTTAACAAGTGTTAATCAAATGCTTAGACCTAAACTTGAGAGGGAATTAAGACCTGGAACAAGAGTGGTGAGTCATGATTTTGAGGTACCCGGCTGGAAGCCTATACTGGCTGAGGATGTTTATGAGGAATGGAGGAGCCATAAAATATACTTATTCAAGATTCCTGGCGCTGAAATACCAATCCCAGCTCAGACACAGGTAAGTGTACCTAGCGATTACTCTGATATTGTTAAGTTAATGGATGGTCGTAGATCAATAGAGGAAATAGCCCAGAAAACAGGGTTAACGATGAGGAGAGTTAGGGAAATAGTTAATGAACTTGAGAAGCTAGGGATAGTTAAGGAGGTTAAGGTTATTAAGTAAATTCGCTAACTAAATTAACCATGTGTACTTAAAACTCCTGCTTCTCACCATTATCTAAGAAGCCTCACCCCTTTCAAGAGTGGGTTAGGTTTGTAATGCCTTTGTTTTGTTGGGTGAACCTGGTAGGTAATGAGCTTCAGCGGTTCCAGAAAAGCGATGGTAACCCTAGGGGAAGAACCTCCACCATCCAAGGTGAGGAGCCATCAGCATTACCCCACTAAGCCTTAAAGCAATACCTCGAATACTGAGGAGTAAAAGTTAAAACGCCCTTAATTAGGCATAGTCTACATGAGTCATGAGGAGAGGGTTACTGATGCAGAGTTGGGTGCTGCATCTATTAAGGATCTTATCGAATCCTATAACCTCATTGGTGGATTTATGGCTAGGAATCTCTACGATGCCTCCAGGGTACTTGCATCAATGTACAGTGACCCTGACGTAACAGTAATATTGTCATTCACAGCAAACTTAGTTTCCACGGGACTTAGAGGTATTTTAAGGGGTTTAATAGAGAGGGGACTTGCTGATGTAGTTATTACTACAGCTGGTACTGTTGATCATGATGTTGCCAAGTCACTTGGTGGAGTCTACTTTAAAGGTTCCTTTGATACTGATGATTCAGAATTATTAAGTAAGGGTATTCACAGGATAGGAAATGTATTCGTTAGGAGGGAGCATTATGGGCCACTTGTTGAAAAGGCTGTCCACTCAACGTTAAGCAGAATTAATAAGGATGAGGTTGGGGTGAGGGAGTTACTGTGGCTGATGGCTGATGAATTAGACGACTCATCAATAATAAAGGCATCTAAGAGGAGTTGCGTACCAATATACATACCGGGTTTTGTTGATGGTGCATTTGGCACAGCTATATTGACTTATAATGAGATTCAAAGAGCCAAGTCAGGGGGAAGGAGGATTAATGTTAATGTGCTTAAGGATGAGGAGGAGATAATGAACATAGTTTACTCAAGTAAGAAGCTTGGTGCAGTGATAATAGGTGGGGGTATTAGTAAGCATCATGTCATATGGTGGAGTCAATTCAAGGGTGGATTAGATTACGTTGTTTACTTAACAACAGCAACTGAGTGGGATGGGTCATTAAGTGGCGCTAGGCCTAAGGAGGCTATCAGTTGGGGTAAGGTTAAGCCAGAGGCTAAATCAACCTTCGTCCTGGCTGATGCAACCATAACTGTTCCAATACTGTTTAATTACATAACCTCTGAGGTAGGTTTTAGAAAGAGAAACACAGGTGTTTATCCATGGAATTGCTAATAGTGATTGCCGCATCAACACTGGCATCAGTATTGGCTGCATACATTGTGTTGAGGTGTAAATGTGCTCCAGTGCCTGACGTTCATAAACCCAATAGGCCGCTCATACCTAAACTGGGTGGGTTAGTGGTGTTAGCCTACGTAGTTACTTCATTTGCCTTATTAATGCTTAATAAGAACCTAGTTGACTCGACTTATGGAGTAATGTTTTACACAACTCCAATAGTTCTAGGAGTAATAGGTATAATTGATGACTTCACTCATGTTCATGAATTACTTAGGGTTGGTGCCTCAGTGCTTTATCCACTTATAATTCTACTAATTGCGGGTGGTAACTTAAGCTACTTGAGCTTCCCAATAATAGGACATTTCTCTAACCCAATAGTGATAATTATACTGACTATTGCGGTTTACGGTATATTTTCAAATGCCATAAACATGATGGATGTGGTCAATGGTGTTGTCCCATACTCAATGATAATGACGTCAATAATTCCCCTAGCCTACTCAATAATGACTAGCAACACTACTCTGCTTCAAATGACCTTAACATTACTAATACCTTCAATAGTGCTCTTTATGCTTAATAAGTACCCGGCTAAGTTATTTAATGGCAATGGGGGCACTTACTCCCTTGGGGCACTTATTGCTGGTTTAATACTCTACAGTAATTTAGGCACATTAGTACTCCTAGTCACTATACCGTATATAATCAATGGTTTACTCATAATTGTCAGCTCCAGGGGTATTAAATCAAGGGAAAAGCTTAAGCCCTCAACGTACATGAATGATTTCGTTATTTACCCTAATCTAGATAAGGGATCCACCCTAACGCTCATGAAGATGATAGTTATTGATAAGCCTGGGGATGAACGTAAGGTTATAAGGAGCTTCTACACGGTATTCAACGTGGTCACTGCATTAACAATACTACTCTTCATAGCACTTTACGTAATGGGGTGGGTTTAATGACTAGAGTAGTATTATATTTAACCGTATCATCATGGGTACTGTTGCTTATAGGGATTATTATTGTTGGTGTTGTTTCGCACATGTTTGGTAACCCATGGATTCTCATAACAGTGGGTCTAGTGATAGTCGCGGCTTGGTCAATGGCAGTGTATAGGATTGCCGAAGCCTTAGTGAGGAAGATTAGTGGGAGGAGTCATTGAGTTTGATTGAAGGTTATAATTCAAGCTTACGAATACTTCCAAACACCCTTACCCCTATAATTATACACTATTGCCTTATATGCTGTAACATGCTCTAATGTGTAACCAAGGCCTTCTCTTCCTATTCCTGAATCTTTTCTGCCTCCAAATGGGTAGTAGCCTATGCCGTGCCTTGGGTAATCATTTACGTAAACAGCCCCAACTTCAAGTAGTCTAGCGGCCTTCCTTATTTTACTTACGTCATTGCTGAATATTGCGGCATCAAGCCCATACCTCCTACCGTTAGATAATTCAATAGCCTCATCCAAGTCATTAACCTTCACTAGTACTGTTATTGCAGCGAATACTTCCTTATTGTAGAGGTAAAGGTCCTTAACCTTGCTCTTATCAATCTCTATTAAAGTAGGCTCAATGTAAGTGGGGCCTAGTTTCCTACCACCGTAAAGTACCTTACCACCCTTGGATACGGCATCCTGGGTTGCCTTAATAACCTCATCGGCCGTGGCTTCATCGATTAAAGGCCCCATTGTTGTGCCTGGGTTTCTTGGATCACCAACCTTAACCTTAGATAACTCCTCCACTAGGCTTGCCTTAAGTTGATCATACACGTTTGGTTCAGCGAAAATGAACTTAACTGCATCACACCTCTGTCCAGCATAACTATATATGCCTATGGCTATCCTTTGAGCAGCCCACTTGGGGTCAGCATCATTGAGGACTATTGCTGGGTCACCACCCCCAAGCTCCATTACGAATTGCTTAATGCCGGCTTCCCTAATAACCTCAATACCTGTTTCAGTGCTTCCAGTCAGTGAAATTGCCCCTATCCTCCTGTCTGAAACCACCTTAGCCATATCTCTACCTGGTATGGTTAATACCGCAAGTGCCTTCGTTGGGAATCCAGCTAACTCAAGTACTCTGGCGAAGAGTATTGTTGGTAATGGGTCGGCTGATGCTGGTTTAATTAAGACAGCGTTACCGGCAATTGCAGAGTAGGCTATCTTATTCACAGTGTCGAAGAGGGGGTAATTGAATGGTACTATAGCTAACACGACACCAATAGGCTCTCTCTTAACTATAGCCTCACTCTCCAGGGCATCAACACTCCAGTCTCCAGGTACATAGTCACCGTGAACCCCCTTAACGTCAAAGTCCAGTCTCCTCAATCTTTCAATGGCTGAATTGACTTCACCATTAGCCGCGGAGGTTGTTTTACCAGCGTTGGAAACAAGAACATTAACGAAGTCTTCCCTAAACTTATCTAGTAGGTCAGCAGCCTTGTGAAACACGTCCAGTCTCTTTTGACCAGGCATATCTCTTATAGCCCACCTACCCTCCCGATAAGTGGTTTCAAGGGCTTGTTCAGTTACGCTGCTTGGTAGTCTTGGTACCTTTGCTATTACTGATAAGTCTATTGGGGACTTAACGTCTTGCCAATTATCACCCATGTACCATTGCCCATTAATAAACGTTGGGAATAATGGAACACCTTCAGGTCCAGTTTTCAGTATTGATGACAACTCAGAGGCCTTAACCTCAACCTTAACCCTATCCTTAACCTCTACCATTGTTTAGCAGCCTTGGATAACGCTTTTAAGTTCAGTGGGTTTTCCGGGTTAGCTTTAGTTGACTTAGTTAAAAATTACTCCCAATTCTCCTTAAACTTAATTCCCTCCTCCACCTCTGCAGCCACCTATACACGGTGGAGTGCTGCCTACCATTAATCAACATAATTATTGCATCCCTCACAGCTCTAACATTATCATAATTACCAATTATACCCACAGTCTTATCCTTCACGGCTATTTTAGTTTCAGTCAACTCCTCCAGGTTTCTCTTAACCTTCCCACCTTCACCAATTATTATTGCCTTAATCCTACTTAAGTGGTTCTCCTTATCCTTACTAATGTAGTCGCTTAAATCCACCACATCAAGGTACTTCTCATCACTAAGTAATTCCAACGCATCCTCCCTTGAAAAGCCTATGGCTAATGCCTGTACTATCTGCCTAGCCCTTATTACCGAGTCAGGATTGGCATCCTGCATTGGCGTTAAGACCACTGAATCATCCTTAACCTCAACCTGCACCTTAAGATTCCCCTCAATAAGACCCTTAACCTCATCGGTAACTAGGACCCTAGCCTTCTCTAGAGGTATCTCAAGCGGTCCACCGAAGTAGTAATTAGCCATAATCCTCAATAGGTTAACCCACTGGAGTTAAATAAACCTTAACTCGACATACTAGGAGGGAAGGAGGTATGATCCTTAAACCATGTTTAATAAATAGAATTACTTTAAGTACCTGCTTCTCAGGATCTTGGCTGCCTCTGCCATTGAGTGAAGCTTCATGAATGCAATCCTCCTACTGTACTTCCTAAACATGCCTACGCCGAATCCGCAATCTGGGTTTAACCATACCCTAGTTGGGTCAAGTACCTTAAGAACCCTTTCCGCTCTATTAACTATTTCACTAGGCTCCTCAATCCTATTACCCCTAACCTCAACAACCCCTAACCCTATCTCCTTCTCCTGGGGCAATAGTTGAGCAAACTTCGCTGGATCACCGCTCCCTGGGCTTGCGTACTCTAGCACGTATTGCTTAACCTTTATGTCAACGACCTCTGGGGCGAGTTTCTCATAGCCTACCCCATAGTATGGTGAGTCTGGGTTAGGCCACCTATCCATGTGCATTCCTATCCTGACACCATCAATGCCCTTAATGGTCTCATTAACGAGGTCCCTGGCTAGGCTTAACTCATTCTTAAATCCCCTGTACTTTTGCCCATTCAGCTCCTGAAGTACCTTCCTGTACCTATCGGGTTCATTCTCAGAAGCCTCAACTAAATCACCCAGCATTGGTTCATCTAATTGAACGAAGTGGACCCCTATGTCCCTTAACCTAATTATCTCATTCCTAACAAGCTTAGAGTATTGCTCAGCTAACTCCTCAGGTTCCTTATAATGATCCTTAGAGTACTTGACGTGCCAAGCCTCCCACATTATTAAGTATGGGCTTGGTATCGTTACCTTAACCCTCCTATTAGTTATACTAAGGGTGAATGAAGCCTCATCTACCGTGAATGGCTTATCCTCAATTGGGCCTACGGCCACCGGCCTATAGTAGGTTAACTGAGCCTTATAGCGTTTCATTATTTCTATCCCCTGTGGGTTTATTTCGGATATGTGCATGACCTTGAAGCCCGGTATCTTCTGGCCTACGAAGGCCACGAAGCTAGTCCTCCTCTGTTCACCATCCGTTAATACCTCTACGCCTGCTAATTCCTCCTCCTTAACGGTTAACTTAACAGCATCATTAACGTACTCCTCGTATTCATCCTTATCCATCTTACCCTTATTGAATAGCTCAAAGGCTTCAATAAGCCACTTGGGCCTTGGGAAACTACCCACAACTGAGGTTACGAAGGCTTCCTCAACCATTAATAATGCGCGTTCCAGGTAATTTAAAAATATTAATACATGGTTAAGGGTGAGTAGGCTCAGATCGTCGTGAGGTCATCAGTGGTCAGGTTTGATACCCATCATCACTCACCACTATAGCCACCGCTGCTTATTAACCATTACTACGATTAAAAAGAATTATAACCCTCCCAGCGAGGGAAAACTAGAAATGCCAGCTAACCTGCCAGCTGAGGCTAGGGCTAAGTGGCTTAAGGTGCTTGAAGCTAAGACACCTGAGGAGAAGCTTAAGGCCCTTGAGGAATTCATATCAGCCACACCTAAACATAAGGGTACTGAGAACCTGATTCATTGGGCTAGGAGGAGAATGGCTCAGTTGAGGAGGGAGATTGAGTTGAGGAGGGAGAAGGAGAGGAGTAAAGGTGGTAGTGGCCTTAAGGTGTATGTTGAGAAGAGTGGTGATGTTCAATTAGCGGTAGTTGGGCCGCCAATGTCAGGTAAGAGCGCATTATTGAAGTGTTTAACTGATGCTAATGTGGAGCCAGACCTCATACCCTACTCAACCATTGAACCTGTGCCAGGAATGTTCATAGAGGGTAATGTTTATTTTCAGTTAGTTAAGGCTCCATCAATAAGTCTAGGTAAGGATAGCGATTTAAACAACATTACGTTATCCATAATGAGGAATGCTGATGGTGTACTAATTGTGCTTAATTGCCTCAACGGTGACGTGAAGCAGCAGTTTGATGCAATAAGTAGAATGGCCCTTGATGATGGTATTTACCTGGTTAAACCAAGGGGTATTGTGAAGGTGGAGCCTAAGACAGGCATGGGGGTTCAAGTAATTGGTAAGCTACTTAACGCAACGCATAATGATGTTGTTAAGTTACTCACAAGCTACAGGATATATGGGGCAATTGTTTACATAGATGGTGAAGCGACCCTAGATGATATTGAGGATGCCTTAATAAGGTCCCCTACTTATAAACCAACAATACTGATTCTAAACAATCATCACCTATGCGGTAAAGTTGACTTAACAGACTTAAGGATACCTGTGATTCCAGCTAAACTGGATGAATGCATCATAGATAGGGTTAAGTTATCTGAAACGATACTAAGGCACCTTGATTTAATAAAAGTCTACACTAAGGAGCCCTGGGCAAGCAAACCCACTGATAAACCCTTCATCCTTAAAAGAGGCTCAAGCGTGGGTGACTTAGCTCAAAGAATTCACAGTGAATTATACAGTAACTTTAAGTATGCTAGGGTTTGGTCACCTTCAGGATTCTATAGGAGAGTTGGATTAAACTATGTGCTTAATGATGGGGATATTGTAGAGATACATGCGTAACCAGTTAAGTTACGTAATGCTTGATTGAAGTAAGGTACCTTAGCTTAAGGATTGACATAGTAAGTTAAGTAAAAGTGAATATTTAAAAGTATAATGTTGCGTTAGGTTCCATGCCCTTGACCCATTAGTGAAGAGGATAGTTAATGAGTTTAACAAGGTTAAGCCTCAGATTTCTAAGCTGCCTCTCAGTGAGCTTAAGAAAATGAGCAGTGCATCATCCTTAACTCAACCTAGAAGGCAGATACACAAGGTTTTCGATAATTTCAATACTGGGAAGTGAAGTTAAGATTCCCGCAAGGGTTTACGTACCTAGGGAAGGTAATGACCTTGGTGTACTTGTGTACTTCCACGGTGGGGATTCGTATTTGGCGATGTAGAATCCTACGATTCATTATGCAGGGAATTAGCCACTGCCTGTGATTGCATTGTAGTGTCTGTTGATTATAGGCTCGCCCCTGAAAATAAGTTCCCAGCAGCTATGGTGAATGCATTTGATTCAACGAAATGGGTTATTGAACATTCCAGTGAAATTAATGGGGATTCAGAGAAGATTACTGTTGGTGGTGATAGTGCTGGAGGCAATTTGGCTGCAGTAGTGGTTATAATGGCTAGAGATAAGGGGTTAAGACCAAGCCTCAAGTATCAGATATTTAAGAATCCATTCGTAGGAATAGACGTTGCGTCATATACTAAGGGCGTACTTCACTGGTTTTCTCCTTGGATAAGGAAGACATGGAGTTCTTCAATAAGGCCTATTTAAGGGACCCAAATGATGCATTAGATCCAAGATTCTCACCAATACTAGTCAATGACCTTAGTAATCTACCACCAGCATTAATTATAACGTCAGAGTATGACCCATTAAGAGACTCTGCAGAAACATATGTAGTTAGACTTACAGAAGCAGATGTATCAACGGTAGTTGTTAGATTTAATGGTGTTATTCATAGCTTCTACAACCTATCAATACAACATACAAGGGTAGCTATAGGGCTCATAGGGTCAGTGCTAAAGCAGGCATTTTACAGTAAGCATTAGCATGAGGAATTATGAGTATTGAATTTGGTTAATTGTTATATCTAAGTTAATTCAAAATCAATGATAAATGTTAGGTTTCTGCGATTACTGTTAATGTGGTATACCCTAAGTAAATAGGACTATATATGGTACTAATTTTACTAAGATAGAGTTAATAAAACCCAAGGTACCTGACTAGGTGATGGGGACTATTAGTAGTTGGCAATCCAGGGTAAACCCATTCGGTGAAATAAATCAGTTAAGACTAGGGTGGAGTCACATTAAGATATGGTTTACTGCAGGTATGGGTTTCTTTACTGATGCGTATGATTTATTCATAATAGGTGCTGTATTAAACCTATTCTCAAAGGCATCTTTACCAGGCTTTGAACTGAAGGGTACATTAATGGGATTAACTTTAACAGGATTCCTGGGTGCTTCAGCAATAATAACAGCAATAATTGGCCAATTACTCTTTGGTTTATTAGGTGATTATTGGGGTAGGAAGAGGATTTATGGTGTTGAGGCTGTGTTGATGGTTGTTG